>DASQAE010000001.1:0-2753 GCA_035635915.1 Burkholderiaceae bacterium
TGTCAGTTGATGGTGGATCCCGCCAACCGCCACAGCCTCGCGGCGCTGCAGATGGCGCAGGCGTGCATCACGGGAGCGCAGGATCTGACCCTCGCCGATGCGGCGAACGACCAGGCGCGACGCATGTGGGCCGGTGTCGGCGGAACCACCGCGCTGTTGTACAGCATGCAGTGGACCCGGCCGTTGCGGCCGGCCGGCTACGCGCTATCGCTCGCGCAGGCACGGGCCGTGCTGCCTCGTCCCGTGGCTCAGGCAGCACGCCCGATTGCCATGCTGATCGACACGCTCGCTGCACGCTCGCGCCCGAATCGATTTTTTGCGGACGACGACGATCTTGCCGATGAAGCGTTGGACGCGGCAACGATGCCGGCGGAGCTTCCCGCGATGCTGGACGGCAGCGCATTGCAGCCGATGTACGACGCCGAATCGCTGGCCTGGCTGCTCGAGCAGGCGTCGCGCAAGCAGTCTTACGGAACCCTGCGCACGCGCCTCGTGCGCGCACGCAGCGGCGAGATCATCGGTTGGTATCTCTGCTACGTGCGCTCCGGTGCGGTAAGCGAGGTGATCCAGATCGTGGCGCGCCGCGATGCGTACGACCGTGTGTTGCGGCGATTGCTGGCTGATGCCTGGCGTCTTGGCGCCACCGCCGTGCGCGGGCGCGTCGATCCCCGTTTTGCCAAGGAGTTATCCGATCGGCACTGCTGGAGCCGCTGGGACAGCGCCTGGACACTCGCCCACTCGCGCGATCCGGCCATCATGGCGGCCATTCACCGGGGCGATGCGTTTCTC
This sequence comes from Burkholderiaceae bacterium, assembly GCA_035635915.1. Lineage (GTDB taxonomy): Bacteria > Pseudomonadota > Gammaproteobacteria > Burkholderiales > Burkholderiaceae_F > JAKANT01. The sequence goes on from DASQAE010000001.1 coordinate 790, forward strand.
AGCCGTCTGGAGGGCGAATGGTGGCTGCGGTTCATGGGCGCTTGAACACGGTAACCGGAGCGCGCGAACACGCGCCGCTCGAGGTGACGGTCGTGCGCGGGCCGCAGGGCCTGCAGGCGATCGCGTCTGAGTGGGCAGAAGTCGCCCAGCAGCTCGGACGGCGCCGCTTCTTTCACTGGTACGCCTGGTTCTGCAGTTACCTGAGTGCGCTCGACCCCGATCCCGCAGCGGTCTACTTCTTTGTCCTGCGTGCCGGCAGTCGCCCCGTCGCCATCGTTCCCTTGAAACTCGAGCGCCAGCGCCAGTCAGGAATCGCCGTCGACGTCCTCACCCTGCCGCCGCATGTGCACCTGCCGCTACGCGACGTGCTGTGCGTTGCCGACGTCGCCGCGAGCGACGTCGTGGAAAGCCTGCTGCGTTGCCTGCGCGAGCAACGCCTGCGATGGGACATGATCCGCTTCGCCGATGTGATGCAGGAGTCGCCGCTTGCGGCCTTGCGGTCAGATGGCGGGTGGCGTGTGCTCGTGCGGCGCGCAAAGACGTGCGACTACGTCGTCTGCGACCGTCCGTTTGAGACGATCACCCGAACGTTCTCCCGCAACTTTCGCTCGAACCTGACCAAGGCGCGCAACAAACTGGCGCAGGAGGCAGGGGTCGAGTTCGAAAGCGTTTCTCAACCCGGGCCGGACATGCAGCGTTGCTTCGCCGAGTTTCTCGAGGTCGAAGCCTCAGGCTGGAAAGGAAACGCGGGCAGCGGCACGGCAATCAAGTTGCATCCCGAACTGTTGCACTTCTACGCGTCGCTTATCGACAACCTTGCGGCGGCGGACGCGGTGGTCATCAACTGCCTGCGGGCTGGCGGCGCGCCCATCGCAGCGCAGTTTTGCCTTCGCGATGCAGACACGCTGTACGTGCTGAAGCTCGCCTACGATGAACGCCATGCTCGGCTCGCACCGGGCAACATGCTGCTCGAGCGCGTGATCGGCGCCGGTTGCGCCTCGGGAATGTTCCGCCACGTGAATCTCGTCGGCGATCCGCCGTGGTTCAAGGACTGGCAGCCGCTCGAAGTGCCCGTCTATACGATCGAGCTGTACAACACCACCGCCGCGGGCTTGACGCTGCTGGCAGGCAAACGCGCGAAACGATGGCTGCGATCGATGCGCGATCGTTATCGACTCCGGCGGGCAGACCATTCCTGATCGCTGGCGCCGCAAGCTGGCGGCATCAGCGCGATGTCATTCCGAGCAAGCACTGTCATTCCGAGCCGCAGGCGAGGAATCTCGGTCTTACCACCGCCGAGATCCCTCGCTTTCGCTCACGCTTTCGCTCGGGATGACAAAACCTAACCGCGTTGCTCGCGCGCGATCACTTCTCTGCCGTAACGCCGACGTCACCGCGGCACAGTTGCACCTGCCGGCCAGCGGCAGCGACGCTCCAGCCGCAGGCGGCGCGACGGATGGACACCGGGGTGTTGGTACAACCGACGCGCAGCAGCGTCACGAACTCGGCCGCAGTCTGGCGGTTCCTGGTCACGAATGCGCCGTGCCATTGTGCAGGCATGTCGTCGCCTTGTGGGTCGGCGGTGAACCGCTCGGTCTGAGTGAACTCCGTCGCCGGACCGTCGAGCATCTGAACGCAGAGTGCGGCGTCGCCGTTGCGAATGCGAACCTGGCGCGTGCCGACACTCTCCATGCGTTGGAGCGCGTGGATGTTCCATTCCCACTGTCGCGGCAGCTTCGAACCGAGCGTGTCGTACACGAGAACGAGGTCAGGGCGCAAGTAGACGAGCGTGCGCTCGGCCCGCGTCAGCGCGCCGCCATAAGCCGGCGTCGCATCCCCCGTGACGATGTCGTACCCGGCCTGATGTTCGAAGCGCGTGATCGCGCCGCGACCGAGTTGCTCGCGCTCCTCGTACACGACCTGACCGTTGCCGCCGTCGAAAGTGATGGCGTTGTGGGCGCGTG
>DASQAE010000002.1:0-2507 GCA_035635915.1 Burkholderiaceae bacterium
CGCGGGCGGCGCGCGACGCGGGATTCTCGACAAACGAGTCCGCGACGCGAGCGGCCAATCCGTAGCTGCGCGCCAGCGCTTCCCCTTGCGACCTGCTCTGCACGAGGATCGCATCGGCGCGCCGCAGGCCATAGGCGTACAGCCACCGATCGCGCGCAAAACGAACCAGCAGGCGTGACGGGTCGCAGTCGCTTTCGCTGGCGCTGCGGAAGACGAAACGCTTGTGAAACCGCCGGCAGAACAATGCCAGCAGGCCGACATGCATCCCGGCGCAACTCGTGTAGTAGAGGTCGGCGTCGGCCCGCCTTAGTGCCGACCACAGTTCGGTCCAGCGCGGATGGATGAAACGCAGCAGCGGTAATCCCGCATCGGGACGATAGGCCTTGAGAACCCGAATTGCGTCCCAGCGCGCGTCGTCGGCCTGGCCAAGGTCTGCGACGACCATGCTGACGTCGTGACCGCGCCGTGCGAGCGCACGCGCGAGCAGGGTTTGCTGGACCGATGCACCGCCGACGGGGTGTTGTTTGTATTCGGGCGCCAGGACCGGCAGATTGTCGAGTCCGACGAAGCAGATCTTCATCGCCGCGCTTGAAGCGATACCTGAGACACGTTTGACGTGAGCCTAAGGGTCGCCCGATTAAACCGAGCCGGCAACGGTTGGCGCGCCGATAGTCTCTTCGGCGCATGCCGATCCGGCGAATGCGCATTCATGGGTCGCCCGGACACTTGGTGCCAAGCGGATCTGCGATCGGAATAGCCATGCCGCCCGCCATTCGCAGCGCCATCGCTGCCATCGGCGTTGTCGTGTGTTGTGTATCGGATTTGCGCGCGCAGCCCGCCACCTGTGCCGCGGACGTGGCACGCGACTGGATGGTCGAAACGCTGGCGGCGGGCACGTCATCGGCGCCGATTCGTCCCGCCGAGTGCGCCACCGTCGAACAGACCCCACCGGATTTCAGTTGGCCCGACCACGGTCCGGGCGCGCGCTACGAATTCAGTCTGACGTTTCCGAGTGGTACGACGCGACGCCGGCCCACGGCGCGCAACTGGATCGCCTGGGACGAAGCGTTGCCGCCCGGGGTCTATCAGTGGCGCGTGCGTGTTTTGACCGGGACTGCTGCAGACGGCGGAAATGGCCGGGGCGCCACAGGGCAGGGCGTGCAAAGCCGCGTGCGCCGTTTTGAAGTAGGCACAACGGCGCTGCCCTTCGTGGTGCCGGACTGGAGCGTGCTCTTCGCGCGCGCGCGCTCCGCGCCGCGGCCACGCACGCTTCCTGCCGACCGCAACACTTTCCTTGTTTCGCTGCGGACCGAGCGCCGTGACGGGCTCGCACGGTTGTTGGCCGATGTTGATGGCGCATCGTCCAAGCCTCTGTCACCGCCGCCAACTTCGCCTGTGAAGGCGCAGGCGCGGGCCGAAATACGCGCCGAATGCCAGCGCACACTGAATGCGGCCTTTGCCTGGTTGGTGGCACAGCAGGAGGATCAGTTTGTCGACGCACTGCGGCGCGCGCGCAATCTTGCGTCATGGGATCCGCGCGGCAGTACTGCGTACGCCAACGGCGATGAGGCTGCGCGCGAAATCGCCTGGACCCTCGCGCTCGTTTACGACTGGCTGACCCCAAGGCTGGACGCGGCACAACGCAACGAATTGCTGGCCGCATTGCGGATTCGCGTCGGCGATATCTATGACGACCTCATCGGCCGTCGCGCCCGCGTCGCGGTGCATCCGCTCGATTCGCACGGCAATCACACGCTGACCTATCTCGCCGCGATGTCGGTGTTGCTTGCCGGTGACGTCGCAGAGGCGCAGAACTGGCTGCGCGACGCGGTGCCGCTCGCCATTCACTGGACCAGTCCCTGGGGCGGTGAAGACGGCGGTTTTGCCAATGGCACGGCCTACGCGCAGTGGGATACGGGCGACAAGCTGGTGGCCTGGTACGTCCTGCGCCGCGCCGCCGGCGTCGACATGGCACTCAAGGCGTGGGTCCACAACTACGCGCGCTTTCTCGCCTACTTCCAACCGCCGGGCACGCCGGCCGGTGCCTTTGGCGACGCCGCCGAACAATCCCTAACCGAGGCGCGGGCGCGTTTCGGCAAGGGTTACGCGAGCTTCGCGCCTTCGCCGCTCGCGGGCTGGTACGCCGCGCAACTCAAAGGCGAGGACCCGGCGCGACTCGAATTGCTGCTGGCGCCGTTGTCCGATCCGCGCCGGCCGGATCGGATCGACATGCCTGCCAACACGCCCGATGCGGCCCTGTTTGCTTCGATCGGCTGGGCGGCGATGCATAGCCGGCTCGCGGATCCCGCACGGGTCTCGGTGTACTTCAAGAGCAGCGCATACGGTTCGTTCAACCACAGCCACGCCGACCAGAACAGCTTCGTGATCGATGCGGGCGGGCAGCGGCTGGCGATCGATTCCGGCTACTACGATGGCTACGGCACGCCACATTGGAGGCAGTGGTACAAGCAGACACGCGCCCACATCGCCATCACTTTCGACGGCGG
>DASQAE010000003.1:0-3363 GCA_035635915.1 Burkholderiaceae bacterium
CGAGGTGCAGGTCGCGGGTTATCTGAACTTCATGCAGGGCGTGGTGGCGCGCGGCGTGGGATCGATACCGCCCAACGGAACGACGCCGGACATCCAGGCGGCGTACACACGCGAGACAACACTCGCACTCGCGCCCGATCAACTGGTCGCGCGCATGAACAACCTGCTGATGTACGGCCAGATGTCGAGCATGTCGCAGCAGACGATCATCAATGCAGTGACTTCGATCACGATTCCCACCGGCACGGCAACACAGGCGCAGATCGACGCCGCCGTCGCCAACCGGGTCCATCTCGCCGTCTTCCTCACGATGGCGTCGCCCGAGTACCTGTTGCAACGCTGACCACGGAGCGAACCAATGAAACGAATCGATGTTTCGCGCCGCGAATTCCTGCGCGCATCGTCCGCGCTCTCGATCCTCGGTCCGGTCGCCACGCCGTTTGGCGTCAACCTGGCCACGATCGGTGCCGCCGCCGCACAAACCACCACGCCGCCCACTGACTACAAGGCGTTGGTCTGTGTGTTCATGTTCGGTGGCAACGACGCGAGCAACATGGTGCTGCCGACAGACACCGACTCGTGGACGCGCTACCAGGCAGCGCGCAATCAGGGCGCACAGCCGATTGCGTTGATGCCTGCAGGGACACCGCCAGACACCACGGCCGCACGCGGCACTCCGGCATTTCTCGGCGGCGTGCTGCCGATAACGTTAAAAACTGCGCAGGCGTTTCCCGCCGGCACCGCCGGCAGCGGCGCCCGACCGTTCGCGTTGCATCCCCTGCTCACCAATTTGCAGTCGATCTTCACGCAAGGCAAGGTCGCGGTTGCCGCCAACGTCGGCACACTGCTGACGCCGACCACCAAGACGCAATATCAGGGCAAGCAGGTACCGCTGCCGCGCAGCCTCTTTTCGCACAACGATCAACAATCCGAGTGGCAGTCCGGCGCCGCCGAGGGTGCGCGCATCGGCTGGGCGGGACAGATGGGTGATCTGCTGGCGAGCGCAAATGGGGCGAATTCGATCTTCACCGCGATCTCGACCGCAGGCAACGCGGTCATGCTGGCGGGAAACTCGATCCTGCAATATCAGGTCAGCGCGTCGGGCGCAGTGGGCATCAACGGCATCTCGAATGCCTCGCTCTACGGCACCAACAGCGGCCCCGCGGCGCTGCGCGCCGTCATCACCACGCCCAGCAGCTCGAGCATTTATCCGTCCGACTATGCCGCAGTCGTCAATCGTTCGATCTCGGCCGGCAGCACGCTGAACACCGCGCTCGCCGGCGTCACCGTCGTGGCCCCGACTCAATACACCAATCCGATCACCGGCAACGCGGCCACCAATCCGCTCGCAACCCAATTGCAGACCGTGGCGCACATCATCGCTGCGGCACCTGCGCTGGGCGCCAAGCGCCAGATTTTCTTCGTCAGCATCGGCGGTTTCGATACCCACGCGAACCAGAACAACGTGCAGCCGAACCTGATGGCGCAACTCGATCATGGCCTCGCCTACTTCTACAACACGCTCTCCGGGCTGGGGCTCGCCAATTCGGTGACCGCGTTCACGATGTCGGAGTTCGCGCGCACGTTCACGACCAACGGGCTTGGCACCGATCACGCATGGGGCTCACATCATTTCGTGGTCGGCGGCGCGGTCAAGGGCGGCGACATGTACAACCAGTTTCCGACGGTCGGCGTCGACCTCGGTGGTTTCAACAATCCGAATGCGGTCGGCTCGGGCGCGCTGATTCCGACGGTAGCGGTGGATCAGTACGCCGCCACGCTCGGCGCATGGTTCGGCGTAACGGCGACCAACCTGGCAACGATCTTTCCCAACCTCGCCCGCTTTACGCCCGCCACGTTGGGATTCGTATGAGTGCACGTTTGATACGCACGGCCGCCGCGCTGTGCGTCGCCGCGCTCGGCTCAATGTCCGCGCTTGCTCAGACGGCCGCAGACGGTTATTCGATCTACCAGAACGCTATCTACAAGGGGCAAAACCTCGGCGTGCCCGCGTGCGCCACGTGTCACGGACCCGATCCCCACAACAGCGTGATTCCGCAGATCCTGATGGCAGCCGGCAACCCCGCGTTCCTGCTGACCGCCTGGGCGCTGGCGCCGATGAGCCAGTTCAACTATGCGACGTTGATCGACGCCAACGGCCGCGAAGGCATCGCCACGTATTTGCTGTATCCGGATGCCGGTACCAAGGCGTTCTCGCTGTTTGCCGCGCAGTCGCTCGACTTCGGCACCCTCGTCATCGGTCAATCGATGACGAAGACGATGACACTCACCAATATCGGCGCACAGGCGCTGACCAATGTGGTAATCCAGGCAAATCCGTCGGCAACCGGCGTCACCGAGACCGATAACTGCCCCGGCACGCTGGCGATACAGGCTTCGTGCACGGTCAGCGTGCGCTTTTCTCCATTGGCCGCTGGAACAGCGAACGCCGCGTATGTGGTCAGCGCGAGCAACGATGCAAATACGAGCGGCGAATTTTTCGTATTCGCCACCGGCGCGACCAGTACGCCACCGCCGATGCAGTCGAGCGGCGGCGGTGGGGCTTTCGGCTGGATTTCGCTAGCCGGCCTTCTCGTCGCACTGTGGTTTAGCCGCCGCCGCGCACACGGATGAGCCTTCGGCCGCCACGCAAACCTGGGTGAATCGCGGTTGATTCTCCCGGCGGTTACGCGGGAACGCCGCTTGCACGCGCGCGTCATCAAGCATCAGCGAGGCTCACCATGAACTCATTGATCTGGAGCGCCGCGGCGTTGGCGTTAGTGGCGCTCCTCGTGGGTACGACCTTCGGCCATGTACTCGAGATGCCGGTCAAGATGAAGTCCGACGGTCGCCGCTGGGTCTCCTACCAGCAGACGCTGTATCCCTACTTCGCATCCGTCGGCGGTGCCATCGAGATGGCGGCGATCGTCGGCGCGGCGCTGATTGCATGGTTTCTGCGCGATGAGACCGATCTGTTCTATCTCGCGCTGGCAGCAACCGTCATGCTGGCGCTGGCGTTTTTCGTCATCTGGATTTTCGTCACCAATGCAACCAACCGCCGCACCGCGACCTGGAGCGAATCCGCGCTTCCCGATGACTGGGAGCGCTGGCGTACCCAATGGGAGTATTCGCACGCGGCGCGTTTTGTCCTGCAGCTCCTGGCATTCCTTGCGCTGGCGTATGCGCTGCTCGCATATGCCAGCGGATAGTGGAGCTGCCGGCGAGGAATCACCCGCGACAGCAAGCGGCGTTCCCAATGCCCGCGTCGCCTCGCCCGCGCGTGCGGCGAGTGGGTCGGGGCATTCGCAGCCGGTCAGATCGATGGCGCCGTGGCCGTGCCAACGTTGCCGGGCTCGCCAAGGC
>DASQAE010000004.1:0-3452 GCA_035635915.1 Burkholderiaceae bacterium
CGCCTCACCCAAGACAATCGTGCCGGTGTCGCCTACGGCGATGAACTGCTTGACGCTGTTGGTGAACGTCGCGCTGCTCGCCTTGGCGCCGAACGCATCCGTGTACCAGATCGTCGGGCCGGCCGCATTGCGCACCACGTCGGCGCCGAAAAATCCATTGCGCACGCAGGCGTCGAACGGGCTGCGTGCATCATCGAACGCGATCCGCGCGCTGACCGGAGTCGCGGGACCATTGGGTGCGATGCTGCTGCACGTCCCGTTGTTGCGCACCTGGCGCACGATGGTCGAGGCTTGCAGTGGATCGGTGACGAGAGTGCCGTTCGCGTTGAGCCCGTAGTAGCAAAGGTTGATGCTGCGCGCCAGGCCGTTGTCGTAATAACGCGCCGGATTGTCGACGCGAAACGCAGGAGCAAGCGTCGCGAGTTCGGTCCCGTCGGCGCGCGTGAGACGCAGTTGGGTCTCCCAGCGTTCTAACAACGGATCGAACGTGGATGTCTGTCCGCTCAGGACGAAGGCACCCGCGAACACGTTGTCGCGGGTAGGAATGATCCGTCCCAGCTCGGAGCCTCCCGCGGGTGAGTTCGGCGGCACCGCGGTCCCGGCGTTTTGCTGCGTGCCACTGGCGTCGAGGGTGAAACTGCCTGGATTGCCGTACACGCCCATTGTGCTGACGATCACCTTGACCGGATACTGCGACTGCGAGCTGCCGTTGTTGCAGTCGACCGCGTAGGTGACCGAAAACATGTTGCTGGCGAACGCGTCTGCAGTCGATGTCGCCTGGTTATAGGCCGCGAACAGGTTGCAACGAAGGTCGAACGTCTGACCGGAACCACCGCTTACGAGTGTGCGTGCCACACCGTTGGCAAGCACGATCTTGTACCCGGTGTGATCTTCCAGCCGCGGCGTGCTCGAGTTGACAAGTTTTTCCGACACTAGGCCGAACGGGATTCCGGCCAACGCGAGTTCGCTCGTATCGATGCCACCATCGTTGTTGGCGTCGAAGGCAAAATGGCGCTGCAGTTCGGGCCAGAGCGCCGAGCCATGCGGATCGACGCCGTGATCGTGACCGAACGTGCAGTTCTGATGCGTCGTCGGGTCGATCTCCTCCGGTGCATGCCACGTGGGGTACTTCTTGCCGTCAGGGCCCAGCACGAAGAACGAATCGTGAAACGCCTTGGTGCAGGTGTCCTGCGTCGCCGGCGTCCATTGACCCATCGCGGTGCTGGCCGGTGCATTGGATCCGCCGCCGGTATTCGCATCAGGATCACCGGTGCAGGAGACCACAAATGCACCAGTCAGAAAGCCGATCATCGCCACTGCGCTCGCCAGGCGCAGCAGCAAAGCCGGCCCGCGCCGCCTCATGACGCGCGCACAGCGGCGAGCGCTTCGCGCGCGCCGCGCATGAGCCAGGCGATGTCCGCACCCACCGCGATCAGCGTGAATCCCTGCGCCGCCGCCGTGCGCGCCGCTTCTGCTGTAAGCGCGAAGATGCCGGCGGCCTTTCCGCGCCCGCGCGCGATCTGCAGCACGCGCGCGATCGCTCTCTGCACGTCGGGGTGATCGGGACGATCGAGGTGGCCGAGCCTCGCCGCGAGATCGGCGGGTCCGACAAAAAGCGCGTCGACGCCGTCGATGGCGGCAATTGCATCGGCGTTGGCAAGGCCTGCCGCCGTTTCGATCTGGACGATCGTGCACGCCGTCGCGTTGGCGCGGGCGAGATACTCAGGTTCCAGGCCATAGCGCGCCGCACGGACGACACCGGCGACGCCGCGCTGGCCATCGTTGCTCCTGCCTTCCAACACCTGCGGGTAGCGCATCGCGTTCGCGGCCTGGCGCGCCTCGGCAGCATCATTGACGGATGGAAAGAGCACGTTCGGCGCGCCGGCATCCATCGCGCGTTTTACCAGCGCCGTGCGGTTCTCGGTGACTCGCACGATAGGCGCAGCGATGCCGTTGCCGATCGCCTGCAGCAGCCCGATGGTATCCATCGTATCCGCGGGCGAATGCTCCATGTCGACGACCAGAAAGTCGAAGCCCGATTGCGACAGGGCTTCGGCGGAAAACGGCGACGCGAGCGAAAGCCAGCATCCGAATTGCGGCTTGCCGCTGGCGAGCCGTGTCCGCAGCGGTTCGGTCATGAGGAATTGTCCGCGGCGCGCGGGTTGTTTTCGCGAGCCGCAGTATGGCCGCTTGCCGCTCCGCGCCGGTACCGGATCAGCGCGACGACTGGCGGCTGGCCTTGCCTGTCTTCGCTGCGGGTTTGCGGGGCGCGGCGCTCGATGCCGACTTGCGCGCGGGCGCATGTTTGCCGGCCGTCTTGGCGCTCGATTTCGTAACCGCCTTGGCGACCGACTTGACGCCCGCGCTTGCCTTGACGGGCGCGTGTGCGGAACTGCGCGCAAGCGTTTTTTCGGGCGCGACCTCGCTCGCCGCTGCGGCGCGTTTTTTCGCAACCGGCGCGGGTGCACGCGGCTCTTCGGCGCGCGGCGTGGCGCTGCTCTTCGCGGCAGGTGCCGCGCCCGCCTTTCTTGCGCCACGGGGCGCGCGCGGCTCGAACTCGAACCCGATCGTGCCGTCGGGCTTCGTGATCAGGTACGCAGCGAACTTGCGTCGAGTGCGATTGGACACAAATCCGCGCAGCAGCTCGGTGCGACCTTCCGCCAGCAGCTTGCGGATCTGCTCCACTTCTATCGGTTGCTGCAGGATGACCCTACCGGCGCGAAAGTCGCAGCTGCGCTCCGGCCCGGCGCTCTTTTCGCAGATGTAGGCCATCGGCTGCTCGAAGACGTTCGAGCGGCACTTCGGACATGGGCCAAGCGGCGTCTGGCCGCTGAAGTCGATCGGCTCGCCCGAACCGTCTTCACCCGGCGCGGCGTTGCCGAAGTCGAATTCCAGTTTGTGTTCCGGCGAGATCTTCAGCACCGCGGCAAACGGCCGCCCCATTTTGCTGCGAAAACCGGTCAGCGGGCCGATCTGCTTCTCGCGCAACAGTTGCTCGACCTCCTTGGTTTCAAAGAAACGTCCGCCCGGATGTTTGGAAATGGAAAAATCGCAGCGCGTACAGGCGAAGCGGCGATAGTTCTCCACCACCTTTCCGCCGCAGTTGGGACACGGCGCCTTGAGCTTGGCGTAGTCGCCCGGCACGTCGCCCGTATCGGCGCCGCGCCGGATGCGTTCGACGATGTCGCGCGTCATGTGCGCGATCTCGCGCATGAAGGCATCACGCTTGAGCCGCCCGCGCTCCATCTGCGCGAGCTTGTGCTCCCATTCGCCCGTAAGTTCCGGCGCGTCCAGGGCGTCGACGCCGAACCCGCGCAGCGCGCGCAAGAGCTGGAATGCCTTCGCGGTCGGCAGCAGCTCCTTGCCGTCGCGCACGAGGTACGCCTCTGTGATCAGGCCTTCGATGATGGCTGCCCGTGTCGCGGGTGTGCCGAGTCCCTTGCCGGCCATCG
>DASQAE010000005.1:0-2445 GCA_035635915.1 Burkholderiaceae bacterium
AAAGTGCGGGCAAGACATTCGCGACCCGCAAAGGTGACTTTCTCGCCTTGCGAGATATCGACCTCACGATCGCGCGCGGTGAATTCGTGGCGCTGATCGGCCATTCGGGCTGCGGCAAGTCGACGCTGCTCAACCTGGTGGCCGGCCTGCTCAAGCCTACGAGTGGTGTGCTGCTGCTCGCTGGGCGCGAGATCGGCGGGCCCGGGCCCGATCGCGCAGTGGTATTCCAGAACCACTCACTACTGCCCTGGATGAGTTGTTTCGACAACGTCTACCTGGCCGTGGAGCGCGTGTTCGGTGCAGCGGAGAAGCGGGCGCAACTTGCGGAGCGCACGCGCCACGCGCTGGAACTGGTCGGACTTACGCATGCGGAGCACAAGAAGCCGCACGAGATCTCCGGTGGCATGAAACAGCGCGTCGGCATCGCGCGTGCGCTGGCGATGGAGCCGAAGATGCTGCTTTTGGATGAGCCCTTCGGTGCGCTCGACGCGCTGACGCGCGCGCGCCTGCAGGACGAGCTCAAGAAGATCGTCGCCGGCACCGGGTCAACGGTCTTGATGGTCACGCACGACGTCGACGAGGCGGTGCTGCTCGCCGATCGCATCGTGATGATGACCAACGGACCTGCAGCAACGATCGGAGAAATCCTCGACGTGAAGCTGGCACGGCCGCGCGATCGGTTGGAGATGGCGCACAACGCGACTTATCTCGAATGCCGCGAGCGCGTGCTGCAGTTTCTTTATCAGAAGCAGGGTCACGTCGAGGCGCTTGCTGCCTGAGCGAGCGGAGGTAAAAAATGGCTTTCGATTTCGCTCAACCGCAACGGCAGCGGCTCGTCGTGGTCGGCAACGGCATGGCGGGCATGCGCACGGTCGAAGAGTTGCTGAAGATCGCGCCGGAGCTCTACACCATCACTGTTTTCGGCTCCGAACCGCACCCCAACTACAACCGCATCCTGCTGTCGCCGGTCCTTGCGGGCGAACAAACGTTCGACGGCATCGTGCTCAACGGGTACGACTGGTATCGCGACAACGGCGTTCACCTGCACGCGGGCGTGCGGGTGGAGCGGATCGATCGCAAACGGCGCGTCGTGTTCGGATCCGACGGATGCGAAGAACCCTACGACCGGCTGCTGCTTGCTACCGGCTCCAATCCTGCGTTGCCGCCGCTGCCGGGCATCAAGCTGCCGGGCGTGCTCGCGTATCGCGATATCGCCGACACCCGCGCAATGATCGAGTCGGCCGGGCGCGAGAAAAAAGCGGTCGTGATCGGGGGCGGATTACTCGGCCTGGAGGCCGCGAACGGACTCGCAGCACGGGGGATGGGGGTCACGGTGATTCACCTGATGCCGTGGCTGATGGAACGCCAGCTCGATCGCACGGCGGCAGGCCTGCTGCAGAAGTCGCTCGAAGCGCGTGGCCTGCGGTTCCTGCTCGAAACCTCGACGCTGGAGCTCGTCGCGGGTGAAAGCGGGCGCGTGGCGGCGGTGCGATTCCGGCCCGCGCAAGACAAGGAGGCGGCGCCGCAGTCGATCGAAGCGCAACTCGTCGTCGTGGCGATCGGCATCCGCCCCAACGTCGAACTGGCGCAAAACGCCGGCCTGCATGTGAGCAAGGAGCGCGCAAGCGGCATCGTGGTCAACGACACGATGCAGACCTTCGATCCGCGCATCTATGCGGTGGGTGAGTGCGTGAACCATCGCGGCACCGCGTACGGACTGGTCGCGCCGCTGTTCGAAATGGCGCGCGTCTGCGCAACCCATCTTGCCGAGAGCGGCATCGGCCGGTTCCAGGGCACGATCACCTCGACCAAGCTCAAGGTGACAGGGGTCGACGTTTTTTCGATCGGCGATTTTCAGGGTGGGCCCGACGCCGACGAGATTTTGCTTTCCGATCCCACGCGTGGCGTCTACAAGAAACTTGTCATCGACGGCGATCGGTTGGCGGGCGCGTGCCTGGTCGGCGACACCGAACACGCAAGCTGGTACACCAGGCTGGTCAAGGACAAGACCGCGATCGCACCGATCCGCGACACGCTGATGTTCGGCGAGAACAATCTGGGCGATACCGGTCACGCCGGCAGCAATCGCATCGCTCAGCTGGACGACGCTGCCGAAGTCTGCGGTTGCAACGGTGTGTGCAAAGGCGCGATCACGAAGGCGATCCGTGCCAAGGGTTTGTTCACGCTCGAAGACGTGCGCAAACACACCAAGGCGTCGAGTTCGTGCGGTTCGTGCACCGGCCTGGTTGAGCAGATCCTCATGACCACGGTCGGCAACAACTACTCGCCGACGCCGAAGACCAAACCACTTTGCGCGTGCACCGATCGCACCCATGCCGAAGTGCGGCTGGCGATCCGCGATCTCAAGTTGCTGTCGGTGGCACAGGTACGCAAGACACTGGAGTGGCGCACGCAGCAGGGTTGTCAGACCTGCCGCCCCGCCAT
>DASQAE010000006.1:0-2767 GCA_035635915.1 Burkholderiaceae bacterium
CTGGTGTGCAGATGGACTCATTGCCAGCAAATTGGTGCAGGCCGTGAATCGCGCGCTCGGTGACGCGGTCACCATGCGCAATTGGGCGACGATGAACAAGCTGCTTGCGCTGGCGCAGCAGGCGAAGTAGCGCGGGAGCGAGGCCGCAGTGGGGCGCTCGCTACACTGCAACTCCTTGCCGCAGCAGGAGAGTCGATGAGTGCGTTCGCGCCGGCGTTGGTTGCATTCAGTGCCGCGATCATCCTGCTGCTTGGCCTGATCCATCTTCTGTATACGTTCCGCGGGCCGAAGCTGCGGCCGCGCGACGCCGAACTGGAAGCGCGGCTGAAGCAGGTTTCGCCGGTGATCACGCGCGAAACGACCATGTGGAAGGCCTGGGCCGGTTTCAACGCGAGCCACAGCTACGGCGCCATCTTCTTCGGCGTCGTCTACGGATACCTTGCGTTGGCGCATAGCGCGTTCCTGTTCCAGTCGACAACCTTGCTTGCCGTCGGTGCGTTGCTGCTTGCGGGCTACACGTTCCTCGGCAAACGCTACTGGTTCAGCATTCCGTTGCGCGGCATCGTGGTCGCGCTGGTGGCGTATCTTGGCGCCCTTGTCCTCGCCTCGCTGTGAGTCATCGTGCAGGAGAGTGCAGATGCTCCGATCGTTCGTTGCTCTTTGCGTTGCCGCGGTCGCGACGGTGATGATGGCGGCCCAGGTGCGGGCAGGCGAGGCGGAGACCAAGGCGCAGGCCGCTGCGGACGCCTGGCTTGCAGTGGTCGATGCCGGGCAATACGGGCGCAGCTGGGATCAGGCATCGAGCATGCTGAAGAACGCCGCGACCAGGTCGGGTTGGGAGGCCGCCGCGAAAAGTGTTCGCGCGTCATTGGGGCGGCTCAAGGGACGCAAACTCAAATCGGCGACGTTCACCCGCACGGTGCCCAACGCGCCCCAGGGCGAGTACGTGATACTGCTGTTCGACAGCAAGTTCCAGAACAAGGCCGATGCAGTTGAAACGGTCACGCCGATGAAAGAGGCGGACGGTTCGTGGAAGGTGGCGGGTTATTACATCCATTGAGATTGGCCGGGGCCGGGCGAGGGTGCGATGGAGGTGATCGAAGGAGGGTGTTTCTGCGGTGCCGTGCGCTATCGCGCCCGCGGCGTGCCGAGCAACACCATGGTGTGCCACTGCCAGACTTGCCGCCATGTCGCCGGTTCACCGGTGGTGGCTTGGCTCACCTTCGCGCGCGAGCAGTTCGCCTTTACCGCCGGTAATCCGGCCGAGTTCGCCTCAACCGCGCCGGTGCGACGCACGTTCTGCAGCGCCTGCGGTACGCCGCTTACCTACGTCATCGATGACGCGCCCGACACGATCGACGTCACGACCTGCAGCCTCGACAATCCGGACGCGTTTCCACCAACACATCACTCATGGCTGAGCCACGACCTCAAGTGGTTGCGTTTCGGCGACGGGCTGCCCACCTTTACCCAGTGGCGCAACGATCGTTCGTGACACGGCGTTGGTTTTTCTCCTTCGCCCTGGTGCTTGCGCTGCCGTCGATCGCCGCGGCGGCGATCACATCGATCCGCATCGATCGCGTCGAGCCGTTCGCGGCCGGGGCGACGTTCGGCTCGGTGGGCGCGTACGAGCGGGTTGCCGGCGTTGCCCGCGGCGAGCTCGATCCGGCCGATCCGCACAACGCCGGCATCGTCAATCTCGACAAGGCACCGCGCAATGCGCGCGGCCGGGTGGAATACGAGACCGATTTTTATCTCCTGCGCCCGGTCGACGCGGCACGTGGCAATCGCAAGATCATCTACGAAGTCAACAACCGCGGGCGCAAGTTTCTGCTGCACTGGCTGCTCGATGCGCCCGCCCAGGCAGCCGGTGCGAACAACGAACCGCGTTCGATCGAGGACGCCGGCAACGGACTGCTGTTCCGCCTCGGCTATACGATGGCTTGGAGCGGTTGGGATCCGGACGCGCCACGTTCGAACAACGGCATGGCGATGGTGACTCCAGTCGCGCAGCAGGACGGCAAGCCGCTCGTGCGTTTGATCCGCGACGAACTGGTATCGGGCACGCGTGCGCCACCCGCGAGCACGCTTCGGCTCAGCTACGAGGCGGCGTCGACCGAAACCAAGGAAGCGCGCCTAACGGTGCGGGCCAAGGAAACCGATGCACCAGTGCCGGTCGCATCCGACAAATGGACGTTCGCCGATGCACGCAACATCAAGCTGCTCCCGGAGGGAACCGCGCCGCAGCCGGGCGCGCTCTACGAGATCCGCTATTCCGCGAAGGACCCGAAGGTGCTCGGCATTGGTTTCGCGGCGACACGCGACTTCGTCTCGTTCCTGCGCTACGAAAAACGCGACGGTGCCGGCAACGCAAATCCGGTGCACGAGACCGTCAAGTCGGTGCTGGCGGTGGGCATTTCGCAGAGCGGGCGTTATCTGCGCGACCACATCGTGCAGGGCTTCAACCAGGACGAACGCAAGCGCAAGGTCTTCGACGGCGTGCTGGCGCACATCTCGGGCGTTGGCAGGGTGTTCCTGAATGCCGAGTTCGCGCAGCCGTCGCGCACAAACACCCAGCACGAAGATCACACCTATCCCGAGAACACGTTTCCATTTTCCGCCGCGGCGATGAACGACCCGCTAACCGGCGCGAGCGGGGCGCTGTTGCGCGGCGATGGTTTTGATCCGCTGTTGATCGAAGTCAACACCTCGACCGAGTACTGGCAAAAAGGCGCGTCCTTGCTGCACACCGATCCGTTCGGCGAAC
>DASQAE010000007.1:0-2623 GCA_035635915.1 Burkholderiaceae bacterium
GCTGCCGGATGGATCAAACCGATCCTCCTGCTTGAAGGTTTTTTCGAGGCGAAGGATCTTGCCGTCGTCGAACGGCTAGGGCTGACGGTCGTGATCCATCACGCCGAGCAGGTGAAGCTGCTCGAACAGCATCCTGCAAGCGCGGAACCGATTGGCGTCTACCTGAAGTTCAACACCGGGATGAACCGTCTCGGCTTCGACAGCGCGGCGCAGGCGCGCGCCATGCGCGCGCGGCTCGAGGCGCTGGCCCACGTGCGCATCGACGCATTGATGACGCATCTTGCAAATGCAGATCGGCTCGATCCGCACCGCGGCCCCGCAAGCGTCGAGGAACAGGTGCAACGGTTCCACGAGATGTGCGCAGGATGGCGCGGTCCGACCAGTCTCGCCAATTCGGCGGCGCTTTTCTTTCATCCGTCGGTCGGCGGCGATACGGTGCGCCCGGGCATCGTCCTGTACGGCGCCGCGCCCGATCCAACTCACGTCGCCGCGGCCTTGCAGTTGCGACCGGCGATGAAACTTGCTTCGCGCCTTATCGCGACCCAATCGATCGGCGCCGGGACACCAGTGGGCTATGGCGCGCAATACGTCGCCCAGCGCGCGCTGAAGATCGGTGTCGTGGCGTGCGGATATGCCGATGGTTATCCACGCCACGCACCCTCCGGCACACCGGTTTCGGTCCTCGGCGTACGCGTGCCGAGCGTGGGCCGCGTATCGATGGACATGTTGTGCGTCGACCTCACGGGGGTCCCACACGCCGAGGCCGGCGCCGCCGTCGAACTGTGGGGCGCGCAGATCCCGATCGACGAAGTGGCTGCCGCCGCCGGAACGGTCGGTTACGAGCTGATGTGCGCACTGGCGCAGCGGGTGCCGGTGCACGTCGAGCAAAGCTAACTCGAGCTGGAACCCTCGGAGAGAACCCGTTTGGCCAAGGTACGCGCCCAGTTTGTCTGCAGCGAATGCGGTGGCACGGCGCCGAAGTGGCAGGGGCAATGTCCGCATTGCGGCACCTGGAACACGCTCACAGAAACGGTTGTTGAAGCCACATCGACAAACCGCTTCAGCGCACTTGCGCCGGGCAGCCCGGTCGTAGCGCTCGGTGAGGTCAACGCGCGCGAGGTGCCGCGCAGTTCGAGCGGCATCGAGGAATTCGATCGCGTCCTTGGCGGCGGACTGGTCGAGTCCGGTGTCGTTCTGATCGGCGGCGACCCGGGGATCGGAAAATCAACGTTGCTGCTGCAGTCGCTGGCAGCGATGGCCTCGCAAGCTGCGCCGCGCAAGGTGCTTTACGTGAGCGGCGAGGAGTCGGTGGCGCAGGTGGCCTTGCGGGCCCAGCGTCTCGGCGTCGATGCCCGCGGCGTGCGCCTGCTTGCTGAAATCGCGCTGGAAAGAATTCTTGCCACGTTGGCGCAAGAGCGCCCGGACGTGGCGGTGATCGATTCGATCCAGACCTTGTATTCGGGCGAACTGCAATCGGCGCCCGGATCGGTGGCGCAGGTGCGCGAGTGCGCGGCGCAACTCACGCGCGCGGCCAAACAGTCGGGCCTCAGTCTTGTGCTGGTGGGTCATGTCACGAAGGACGGCGCACTCGCAGGACCGCGCGTGCTCGAACACATGGTCGATGCGGTGCTGTACTTCGAAGGCGATCCGCACTCATCGTTCCGAGTGGTGCGGGCGATCAAGAATCGCTACGGCGCGGTGAACGAGCTCGGCGTGTTCGCGATGACCGATCGCGGTTTGCGCGGCGTTGCCAATCCTTCCGCGCTTTTCCTCTCGCACCACGAACAACAGGTTGCTGGCGCATGCGTGCTGGCGACCCAGGAGGGAACGCGTCCGCTGCTGGTGGAAATCCAGGCGCTGGTCGATACCGCGCACGTGCCGAACCCGCGCCGCCTGTCGGTGGGGCTCGATCAGCAGCGGCTGGCCATGTTGCTGGCCGTGCTGCACCGGCACGGTGCCATGCCGACGTTCGACCAGGATGTTTTTGTCAACGCCGTAGGCGGTGTGCGCATCCAGGAACCTGCTGCCGATATGGCGGTGTTGCTCGCGATCGGATCGTCGATCCGCGATCACCCGCTGCCGCGCGGACTGTTTGCGTTTGGCGAGATCGGGTTGGCGGGCGAAGTGCGGCCCGCGCCGCGCGGGCAAGAGCGCCTGCGCGAGGCAGCCAAGCTAGGTTTCAGCCTCGCAGTCATCCCGCGCACCAACGTTCCCAAGCGTGCGATCGAAGGCCTGGAGATCGTCGCCGTCGACCGTCTCGACCAGGCGCTCGAAGCGATCAAGCGGCGTTAGTCAGCGCGTCGTCAATCGCAGCGCGTGCGGCCGCGAGCCCGGAACGCACCGACCCTTCGAGCGTCGACGGATACGGACTCGCCGCCGCATCGCCCGCGACGTACAGCCCCGGCAACGCCAGGCGGGTATCCGGGCGCGACAACGCGGGCGACGGCGTGATGGTGGCGCGTTTTTCGATGAGCACGGCGTGCGCCAGCGGCGCCGGAAGCGGGAACGAGCGCGCGAGTTGGTCTGCGACGCAGGCTGCCAGATCCTTTGGCGCCAGGTCCAAATGTGATCCTGAACCACTCACGACCACGCTTAGCACGCCCGCACATTCAGCTTCCAGCAG
>DASQAE010000008.1:0-5324 GCA_035635915.1 Burkholderiaceae bacterium
CCGCCAGTGCGGCTCTGTCTGAGCTCGCGACCGGCAATGCATCGCACTTCCATCAGATCCTGGCAGCGACGGTGCCACTCTCGCGCCATATCTTCCAGGCGCCTACCCGTTTCTACAAAACCGGGGTTGTTTTCATGGCCTGGCTGAATGGCTACCAGGATCATTTCGTCATGGTCGGTGGCCAGCAGAGCACGCGTTCGTTGCCGCATCTGGCGCAATTGCTGCGGCTTGCGGACGCGGCCGGACTCATCGAACAACCCGAACTCGCCGCGCGCCGCATGCGCTATCTGCTCGCCCTGCATGGTGTGGATGCGTAATGCGCGATTTCAGCGCCGATCATCGCTGGTTGTCGATCAACACGGCGACGGTGCGTGTGCAGTGGAAGCTGGATCGCATCATTCGGGAGTGCGCGCAACGCGGCATTCGCGCCATCTCTCCGTGGCGCGACCAGGTGGCGGAGATCGGGCTCGAAACTGCCGCGGCGATCGTGCACGACACCGGCATGGAGCTCTCGGGTTATTGCCGCGGTGGCATGTTTCCGGGTGCAACGGCCGCGGATCGCAAACAGGCGTTGGAAGACAATCGCCGCGCCGTCGATGAGGCGCGAACGCTCAACGCCGCCTGCCTTGTGCTCGTAGTCGGCGCGCTGCCGGGCGCGTTGCAGGGTCGCGTGGCGCACAAGGACATCGGCCGTGCGCGCAATGAAGTGCACGACGGTATCGCGGCCACGCTTGAATACGCGCGCAGCGTGCCGATGCCGCTGGCGATCGAGCCGTTGCATCCGATGTACGCCGCCGATCGCGCCTGCGTGAACACGCTGGAGCAAGCGCTGGACCTCTGTGACGCGCTCGATCCGCAGCGCTCGGGCGGGCTGGGCGTGGCAGTCGACGTCTATCACGTGTGGTGGGATCCCAAGCTGCAGGCGCAGATCGAGCGCGCCGGCAACGAGCGCCTGCTCGCATTCCACGTCTGCGACTGGCTGGTGCCGACGCGCGATCTGCTCAACGACCGCGGCATGATGGGCGACGGCGTGATCGACATTGCACGCATTCGCGGCTGGGTCGAGCAGGCCGGTTATGCCGGCTACAGCGAGGTGGAAATCTTCTCGGCAGAGAACTGGTGGAAGCGTGCCGGTGGCGAAGTGCTGGATACGTGCATCGCGCGGCATCGGAGCGCGGTGTAGCCTCAGTCGTCGCGGCGAAGGCCGGGACCCAATTACGATGCCGCAAACTGGGCTCCGGCCTTCGCCGGAGCGACGAGGCGATCAATGCAAACCAGCCATAGTGAAATCAAGTTCAACCTCGCGCCGCCCTCCCCCGAGCAGCGCCAGCGCCTCGAAGCCGCGCTGACGCAGGAAGAACGCGACGTGCTGCTGCATCACGGGACCGAGGCGCCTTTCTGCGGAACGCTGCTGGAGAACAAGCGCGCCGGCACTTATTGCTGCAAGCTTTGCGGCCTGCCGCTTTTCTCGGCGACGGAGAAGTTCGAAAGCGGCACCGGCTGGCCCAGCTTCACGGCGCCGTTCGCCAAGGACCATCTGGCGTTCGTGCGCGACAGCAGCTACGACATGGTACGAACGGAGATTCGTTGTGCCCGCTGCGGCAGCCATCAAGGCCACGTGTTCCCCGACGGTCCTCCGCCGACCCACGAACGCTATTGCATCAACTCGGTCGCACTCGACTTCGTCGCGAGTGACGAGGCGTTCCCCGACAAGCTCGGTCGCGGCGAGGCTGCAGCAAAGCCCTGAGCTGCTCGCAGCTAGCGGATCGCGTCGCCGTGGCGGTATTCGGCGGTCAGTTCGTCGAGCTTCGTCTTGAGCGAGGGATCTAGATTCAACGTCGCTCCCGCGAGCGAATCCTTCAGCTGCTCGGGGCGGCTGGCCCCGATGATCGCCGAAGTGATCGCGGGATGCGCAAGCACCCAGGCGATCGCGACCGCAATAAGCGGTAGACCCGCTTCCGCCACCACACCACGGATCTGTTCGATGGTGCGGAACTCGCGTTCGTGCCAATAGCGCTGCTGGTACATCGAGCCGGCATTGGCGACGGTGAAGCGTGTTCCTTCGGCCGGCGTTTGCGTGGGACGGTGCTTGCCCGTGAGCAGTCCGCCGGCGAGCGGGTTGTACGGCAACACGGCCAGGCCTTCGGCCAACGCCAGCGGCAACAACTCGCGCTCCATCTCGCGGAACAAGAGGCTGTAGCGGGGCTGCAGCGATACCAGCCGCGTCAGCCCGCGTGCATCGCTGCGTCCAAGCGCTGTCGCCGCGCGCCAGGCCAGCAGGTTGGATGCGCCGACATAACGCGCGCGGCCGGACTTGACGATCGTATCCAGCGCTTCCATGGTTTCTTCGAGCGGCGTGTCGTGATCGTCATGGTGCAACTGGTACAGATCGACGTAGTCGCTGCCCAGGCGCTTGAGCGACGCGTCGATGGCATCGAGCAGATGTTTGCGCGAGTTGCCCTTCTCCCAGGCCGCCTTGCCCATCGCGCCGCTGCCCTTGGTTGCGACCAGGAAACGCGAGCGTTTGCCGCGCAGCCAGTGGCCGACGATTTCCTCCGTGCGCCCCACAACGTCGAGCGTGCCGCCGAGCGGATAAACGTCGGCAGTGTCGAGCAGCGTGATGCCGCCTTCGGCGGCTGCATCGAGGATGCGAAACGACGTGGCCTCGTCGCATTGCAGCCCGAAGGTCATGGTGCCGAGCGTGAGGCGGGAGATGGCGAGGCCGGTACGGCCAAGGCGGATGGTCGGGAGAGTCATCGGAAGCGGACCTTTGTGCGCAGGGAGTCGAAAATTGGAAACTGGCGAGTAGCTTAAGGGATCAGGCGCAGCTGTCGATCAAACGCTAAGCGAGCAAGCGCTCAAAGGTCCTTGAGAATCTCTGCCCTCTTGCGCTCGTACTCTTCGTTGGAGATCAACCCCCGATCCAGCAGCTGCTTGAGCTCTTCCATGCGCTGAACTGTGTTGGTGGACGCCTTGGAGGCGGCCTTGGGAGTTTCCTTCGACGACGCTTCAGTCGCGCCGGCTTTGGCGCGCGCTTCGAGCTCGGTGGTGATATCGGAGCGCAGGAAGTTGATCCAGCGTGACGGCGTGCTCGTTTTCGTGACCCGGGTCGAGAGTTCCGTCGTCAAAGCCGACTCCTGGTAACGCAACGTTTTGTCCACGACCGAGATGCGAATCCTTGCGTCCACCCTGCCGCGCGAGATCTTCGCTGAAATGGCGGAGGGAAAGGTATCGACGATGGTCCACTCGCGATAGGTAAGTGCGTTACGGACGACCGTCAGTACGGTCGCCTTGTCGAGACCGGCGGGAACATTCTCGACCAGAACGCCCTCCTCGGCATCCGCGGGCGCCAAGTGCAGCACCAGCGCCAGCACGAGGACTCGCGCGACGGTGAGGCTCGATGCGGCAGGTAAATAAGCAGGTTTCATCGCTGGCATCCTCGACTATCCAATCAACTTCGGCAACCAGGTCGCTACCTGCGGCAGCCAGAACACCGCCGCCAGCAGCAGCAGGCTCATCCCGACATAGGGCACCACGGCCAGGAAGATCTGGCCCGTCGTCACCTGCGGCGGCGCCACCCCGCGCATCGTCATCAGGAGCAGCCCATGGGGCGGGAGCAGCAGCCCCAACTGCATGCAGATGAGGAACATCACGCCGAACCAGATTGGATCGACACCAAGTGCCTGCACCACCGGCATGAAGATCGGCAGTGTGATCATCATCATGCTCACCTGGTCGACGAATACGCCGAGGAAAATCAGCATCAACATCATGCCGGCGACGATGGCGTCGGTCGACAGGTTCTGGCCGGTGATCAGCTGCACCAGCCCGTTGCTCGCGCCCGAGAACGACAGGATCTGCGCGAACGTCGTGGCGCCGAGAATGATGAAAAGAATGATCCCCGAGATCGCGGCCGTGCCCTGCAGTGCACGCAGCAGCGCGTCCCAGCTGAACGCGCGATAGATGAGCGCGAACACGATGGTCGCGAAAGCGCCGAGCGCGGCGCATTCGGTCGGCGTGGCCCATCCCGCGGCCAGTGCGCCGATCACCACGCCGAAGATCGACAAACAAGGCAGCACATACGCAAAAAAAGGCTGCCACCGCTCCCACCCTTGGTACATCACCGCGCCGCCATCATGCGGTGCCAGGCTCGGCGTGAGGCGCACGCGCAAGATGATCCACAGCACGAACGCGATCGACAGCACGATGCCCGGCATCACGCCACCGATCAGCAGCTTCGAGATCGAAATCCCCGACAGCGACCCGAGCAACACCGTGAGCGCCGACGGTGGGATCAGCATGTCGACCGCGCCGATCGCCATGATGGGACCGGTGGCGAGCGTCGGGTGGTAGCCGCGCGCGAGCATGACCGGCAGCATCAGTGATCCGAGCATCGCCGTGGTTGCGATCGTCGATCCGGAGATGGCGGAGAACACGGTCCCGGACACGACGGCGACCACTGCCAACCGTCCCGGCACGCGCCGGATCAGGCGCTCGATGCCTTCGATCACCTTGAGCGCCAGGCCGGTATGGAACAGGATCTCGCCCATCAGCACGAAAAGCGGGATCGGCGTCAACGAGAATGCGGTGACGGAGTTGACGCTGCTGCGCGCGAGCTGCGCCAATCCCGCCTCGCCGCCCATGTACAACCACGCGCCGACGATGTTGATGGCGATGAACGTGAACGCCACCGGCATGCCGATGAACAACAGCACCGCGGAGCCGCCCAGCATCAACCACGCCGCGAGTTGCCAACTGCTCATGCCGCGTTCACAGCATCGGCGCGCGGCGCACGTTCGGCGCGATACAAGCGCTGCATGCGAAAGACCATCTCGATCGCCAGCAGCACGAACACCACCGGTAGCGGCGACAGCGCCCACCACTCGGGCGTGACGAGGGTCTTGATGTTGACCGCGCCCGAGACATAGCTAGACCAGGCGGCCAACGTTCCGATCCAGGCGAAAACCAGGCAGCAGCCCAGCGCGATCGCATCGCCAACCCACTCAAGCAACCAGGCAACTCGCGGCGGGATGGCACGCAAGACGATATCGACGCGGATGTGCTGCCCGCGGCGCAACAACCAGGGCGCAACGCACATCGTGATGAGATAGAGCATCAGCTCGGAGATCTCATTGCTCCACGCGAGCCCGCGCGGCAGGCCGGGCACAGCGAGGTTGCGCAGCAGAACGTCGACCACGATGATGAGCATCATGGCGAGCAGGATCGCGCAGCCCGCCAGCGCAAGGCCTGCGAGCAAGCGCCCGTAGGCGCTCGACAGCCGGTCGATCACCGCGGCCCGCGCTTACTTGGCAAAAAGCGGCTTG
>DASQAE010000009.1:0-2956 GCA_035635915.1 Burkholderiaceae bacterium
TCAGCGCGCTGCACTTTCTGGCCGGCGAATACCACGACGCGCTGCGCCAGTTCGTTCGCGAAACCTGACGCACCAACCGGAGTCGAAACCGCCGCGTGTGCGATCGAGTACGTCGCCAAATTGGCACTGGCGGTTGCGCCGGCTACGGCCGCGGCAATTGTTTGCGCCGCGGTTTCCGTGGACAGCGCAGATGCAGCGTGCACGGTCGGCTGGACGACGGCGTTGGTCAGCGCAGCGAAGCGTTGCGCAACATCGACCTTGGTGGCGTCGAGCGTGCGCGTGAGCGGCGCATCGATGCGCAACGTATCCTTGGCCGCGGTCGGTGTGCGCCGATTTGGTGTCGCGCCCGTACCAACAGGTGTGATGTCGTCTTCGCTGGCGATCGGTGCGTGGGGGTCGGCCGGCGCTTTTTCTGCGATGCGGCCGGTCGCTGCGTTCACCTGACCGGCCAGTACATCGAGCGCGGAGGCCGAAGTGACGGTATCGGTCTTCGCTTCCTTATTCCCCGGCGCCGCAACAATCGGGTTCAGCGCCGCCGCGAGTGCAGGATTCTGTGCCGCGACCTGGGCAGAATCCACGACCATTGCCATCAGCGCGGTCGGATCGGTTGCGGTGGCAGCAGCGGGATCCGCACAGTCTTCATCGCCTTCTTGCGCGTCGGTTCGTGCGACCGGCTGGCCGCTGGGCTGCGCGCCACGGCCGCCTGCAGCCGCAGGCGCCTTGCCCGCCGCTCGACTCGTGTTGTTTACCTTGGCGGGCGCGTTGGCGCTCGTTTCCGGCGCGGGCGCGGGTGCTCTTTCGTTCGAAAACCGCGACATCACGGCGTCGAATGCCTGCGCAGGATCACGCGGCGAACTCGCGCTGCCTTCATACGACGGCTGGGTTTCGTTGTTGAGCAGGCCTAGGCCCGGCAAACGCATGTCGTTCATGTAGCCCTTGATCCCGAATTACCAATCCGACGTGATGAGCTGGTTCGATCCGAAACCCGTGTCGCGGCGGCTACGACTCGCCATTTCGTCGAGCGTGTTCTGCTCGCGCCGGTGTGCCTTGGTCTGTTCGGACTGCTCGAGACGCTCCGCGAGTTTTTCCAGGCTGCCGAGGCGGGTGCGCATCTGCACCAGCTCCGCGTCCGCCGCAGCGCGTGCGGCTTCGCGATGCGCGACTTCAGCCTGCTGGATTTCGACTGCACGCGTGAGCTTGGCGACGAAGGCGCGCAGGTTGTTCTGCGCCGCCAGATCGACGCCTTGCGACAACGTCGCCATCGAGCGCCGGTCGTATTCGCGCGCGTAACCGCGCAGCAGTTCGAGCTGCTGGCGAGCTTGCTCGACTACCAGGACCGCCTGTGCGCAACGGGTCGCGGCCGCATCGCGCGTGGTCTTGGCCAGTTCGATCAGCATGCTCAGGTTGGCGCTTTCCATCGTCCTGTCCGCAACTTTCGGTTTTGCTACCACGTCACCGTGTCGAGCAGGGCAGTCAAACGCCCGTGCGCCTCCGCCAGGGTGGATGGTTCATGCATCGACTGCTGCAGGAACGCTTCCATCCGCGGGTGCGCCGCGATCGCCGCATCGAGGACTCGATCGCTGCCAGCCACGTATGCCCCTACCGATAGCAAGTCGCGGTTGCGGCTGAAGCGCGAATAAAGGGCCTTGAAACGGCGCGCCTGTTCGATTTGATCAGGCCCCGCAATCGCGGTCATCACGCGCGAAATCGAGCTTTCGATATCGATCGCCGGATAGTGTCCGGCGTCGGCGAGGTTGCGCGTAAGCACGATGTGACCATCGAGAATCGCACGTGCAGCATCGGCGACCGGATCCTGCTGATCGTCGCCTTCGGTCAACACGGTGTAGATGGCAGTGATCGAACCTGCGCGGGCACCGTTGGCCGCCGGTGCATTACCCGCGCGTTCCACCAGTTGCGGCAGCTTGGCAAACACCGACGGCGGATACCCCTTGGTTGCGGGCGGCTCACCGATCGCAAGTGCGATCTCGCGCGCGGCCATTGCATAACGCGTGAGCGAGTCGAGCAGCAGCAGAACATGCTTGCCCTGGTCGCGAAAGTGTTCCGCCAGCGCCGTGGCGTAGACGGCGCCCTGCATGCGCAGGAGCGGCGGTGTGTCGGCCGGTGCGGCGACCACAACCGCACGTTTCAAACCCTGCGTGCCGAGAATGTCCTCGATGAATTCCTTCACCTCGCGGCCGCGCTCGCCCACCAGGCCGACGACCGTCACATCGGCACTGGTAAAACGCGCCATCATTCCAAGCAACACGCTCTTGCCGACGCCGGTGCCGGCAAAAAGCCCCATGCGCTGCCCGCGTCCCACCGTCAGCAGCGCGTTGATCGCGCGCACGCCGACATCGAGCGGTTCCGCGACTTTTTCGCGATCCATTGCGTTGATCGGGCGGCGCGCAAGCGGATGCCGTGCAACGTTGTCGATCGGACCAAGGCGGTCGAGCGGTCGGCCGTTGGGATCGAGCACGCGCCCGAGCAACTGCTCGCCCATCGGCAGATGGCGCGCGCGATCTTCAACCCGACGCCGTGGATGGTTGTCACGGCTGGCGCGCGGGCGCGGCGCGACCGCCTCGTGCGGAACAACGAGCGCACCCGGACGCAGTCCCACCGGCTCCGAGGTCGGCATGAGAAACAGCCGCTCGCCGGAGAAACCGACGACCTCGGCGTCCACACGCAGTGATTCGTCCTGCACGACCAGGACCTGCGAGCCGAGCGGCAGTTTCAGTCCAACTGCTTCCATGACCAACCCGGCGACGCGGGTGAGGCGGCCGCGTACAAGCATCGCCTGGGCGCCCGCGGCAATGGCAGCGGACTGCTCGAAAAAACGACGGAAGGATGGTGACTCGTTCATCGATTGACGCAACGCCCTAACGTGGCTGCTCGGTCGGTGCACTCGCAGCGGGCTCGTCAAGGTTGCATGCGCCATCCGTTGAACCCAACGCGGCCA
>DASQAE010000010.1:0-2987 GCA_035635915.1 Burkholderiaceae bacterium
CTTGAGCGGTTTGCGGATCAGCGACTCACCGTCACGAGTAACAACGCGCGTGTATTTCAGGTCGGATTGAAAGAACAGCACGTCGTCGACCGGGATCAAGCGGATCTGCGCTCCGACCGACGCCTGAATCCACCGCAAGCGAGTCGCGTCAGGTTTGCCGAGTGCCGCCGCGAGTCGGGCGAGGACTGCCTGCATTGTTTCGTCGCTCGGCAGAGGCTGGCCAATCCGCCCTTTGAGGCGCTCGATGGTTGCACTCAACCGCGCTTCTGATGCGGGTTTGAGTACGTAGTCAATGGCACCACGCTCGAACGCCTCGACTGCGTACTGGTGATATGCGGTGATGAAAACGACATGCGCGAGTCCTTTGATCTGCGCCGCGGCTTGCAAACCGTTCAATCCCGGCATTTCGATGTCAAGGAACACGACGTCGGGCCGTTCGCTCGCCACCTTGCGCACCGCTTCCTCGCCGTGCGCAGCCTCGCCGACAATGCGAAGTTCCGGCCAAAGCGCGGCCAGCGAATCCACGAGCTGCGCGCGCAGCATGGGTTCGTCATCAGCAACCACCGCCGTTGGTGCCTTCACTGAGTGCCTCCGTGACCCTTTGGCTGGAGCAGCCCGGCGCCACGGGCGGCGTCTTCGGCCATGACTCGAACCTGCGCGCCCTGCATAGCGACTTCCTCGCGCGGCAACCGCAATTGCGCGCGCGTTCCCCGCGGAACGTTCGGCAGCAGCTGAACCGCGACTTGCTGGCCGTAGGCAAGGTGCAAACGACCGCGCAGGTTGTCCAAGCCGATTCCGGTCGAGGGAGCCTCTGTGGGCCTGCTTGCTGCCGCCGGCACACCAACTCCCGTATCCACAACCTCGATTTCGATCGACGCTCCGTTTTCGCGCGCCCGCACGAGAACCTCGCCGCCCTCGACCTGCGGCGCGACGCCGTGCTTGACCGCGTTCTCCACCAGTGTGAGCAACAGCAGCGGGGGCACCTCGATCGCACACAACGAGTCGGGCACGTCGATCGTGAACGCAAGGCGGTCTCCCATCCGCATCTGCATGATCTCGAGATAGTGGCGCGCGTGATCGACTTCGCGACCGAGCGTCACGCGCACCGCGCGGATGTCGGGCACCGATGTACGCAAGTATTCGATCAATGCATCGGTCATGCGCAGCGCATCGGGCGAGCCTTTCTGGATCAGGTAACGCAAGTTTGCGAGCGTGTTGTAAAGGAAATGCGGCTCTACCTGCGCCTGAAGTAGACGCAGATCGGATTCGGCCGTCTTGCGTGCCAGCCTTTCGCTCGAGGCTTCCGCTTGCAGCGCGCGCGTGACCGCCGCCCGTTCGCGCCGCCGCAGGCGCGTGACGAGATCCGGCATGCCGTACGCGATCACTATCGCGACGGCGAACAGAACCCACGTCGAACCGAACGTGTCGCTCAGCCAGCGATGGGAGGCGCGCTCCCAATTGATGTCGGCGTACATGAGAAAGAACAGAACAAGAAGCAGTGTCGTGCCTGCGATGGCCTGCACCGGATTGAGGGAGGAAGCCCAATCCCGCCCGCCGCGAAATCCGACCCAGCAAGTGGCGATGGTCGACACGATCAGCCAGAGCAGGAAGTGCGTGCCAACGAGCGCGACCACGCGGTAGGGCAGATCGTGATCGTTCGCGAATGCGTCCCAGACCGCGAACCTCAGGAGGAGAACGTAACCGCCCACGAGCCAGATCGCCTTGCGCCGCATCCACGCGTAGGCGGCGTCGATGTCCTCCTCCTCGCCGACGATCGGCGGCCGCATCAGGAGGAAATACGCAAACAAGCGGTGGCGCGCGGTCATGCAGCAATGCTGCAACCTGCAGCGCGAACGGGCAAGCGCCGCGCTCTCGGGTTGCCGCCAGCGCGGCACCAACTGCAGCCGGCGCGACATGAGTTGCAGCCGGCGCCGGCAGCTTCGATCGCTATCGGGCCGCGCCGGCCCCGCGTTGTCGCCGCACTGCGCGCTCAAGCCGCCAGGCGTCGGCCGCGCGCGCGGCCGGTGTAGCGAGCGACTGCAGGCTTACGGTTCCCGGGGGCGCCGGCAGGATCAGGTTGGCGTTCCAGCTCTCCCCTGCGCGCATGTCGATTGGCGCCGGCAGCATGTCGACCTGGTTCGGATCGACCCACGGCGCGATGTTCTGCACCGCCAGTTTGACGCGCGGTGCCACGGCGGCGGCCCCGGACCTGCCACGCTGGCCCCAGCGCACGATCAACGTGTTGCCCGTCGTCGCCGGGGTGATCTTGTCCGTGATCGCAACGTCGCGCCGGATGCCGTGGCGGTGATACATCATGAACTCCTCGAACAGCATCGCGATGTCCTCGCGGGTCGTGGTGTAGTTGTATTCATCGCTAGCGCGGTCGGCGCGGAAGAAGTCGCCGACCTGCTGCGGTGTGTACGTGCGTTGAGTTGCATCGGCCGTCACACCGAAGAACTTCACCTGCGCGAGTGCGCGCATGATCGTCGACGTGAGCGGCTGCTGCTGTGCGAGCACGTCGGAGGGGAGTTGCGACGCGCTGTAGCGTGGACCGATGTTGTCCCACGCGGTCAAGCTCGGATTGAGAGATGCGCGTACGGCAGGCGGCAGAAAATCTCCTGCGTGTCCGAGCTCGTGATAAAGCAGCCAGGCCGACTCGAACACCAGGTAGTCGACGGTCCGGGTGTTGCGCGACGTTGGCGGAAAGAACTGGAAGATGTTGTTGTTGTTCAGGGCATAGCGCCATAGGCCCGAGTACCCAAGGTCGCGGTCAAAATCGGAGCGGAAATCCGGCGTTTCATCGATGACATCGCGCTGTTCTGGCGTCAGCCAGAAGTTGTCGGCGTCGAGATAAATCGCACCCGTAAGGCCGAAATAGAACGATGGTCGCACGTGCGCCCCGATCACCACCGCGGTTACGCCGTTGAGCAGGCGCCGCACGTCGGTCATATCCGAGCGGCTGATGAACTGCTCGAACGCCGCGCCTA
>DASQAE010000011.1:0-2168 GCA_035635915.1 Burkholderiaceae bacterium
TTGACCCCAATGGAATCACTATGAGCATCAGCACACAGGGCGAACGCCCCACGGTCAGAAAACATTCCGCGCAACGCGTGGCGGTCGTGACCGGGGCGGCGGACGGCATCGGCTGGGCCACGGCGCGGCGGCTTGCCGAAGATGTCGCCCACGTCGCGTTGCTCGACATGCGCCTGGACGCGGCGCGCGAGCGCGCCATAGAACTTGGCGGCACACACCTTGCGCTGCGCGCCGACGTCACCTCGGCGGACGACGTGAGGCAGGCGATTGACGCGGTCATCGAACAATTTGGCCGTATCGACGTGCTGATCAACAACGCTGGCATCGGCGATCAGTCCGCGCCGACCGTCGAGCAGGACGTCGACGCGTTCGACCGCGTGCTGGCCGTGCACTTGCGCGGTACCTATCTGATGAGCCGCGCGGTGGCAAAGGTGATGCTCGCGCAGCGCAGCGGCGCGATCGTCAACCTCGGCTCGATTGCGGCGCTCGGCGGCATTCCGGGACGCAACGCCTATGGCGCAGCCAAGGCGGGAATCCTGGCCATGACGCGAGCGATGGCTTGCGAATGGGCGCGCGGTGGCGTTCGTGTCAATGCGGTGGCGCCAGGCTACGTACGAACTCAACTCGTGGTTGAACTGGAGCGCCGCGGCACGTTGAACGCCGCGGCGATCGAAGCGCGCACGCCGATGGGCCGCTTTGCGGCGCCTGAAGAGATTGCCGAGGCGGTCGCGTTCCTCGCGTCAGATCGTGCGAGTTTCATCACCGGCACGACACTCGTCGTTGACGGCGGCTGGCTCGCACTCGCCGCGCCGGAGAGCGTGCTGGAATCGCAAGGTGCGAACCACTGAGGGCAGCGCGCTTGCTCAACGCGTCGCAGGGCCGGCGTGGCGCGTACGGGCTTGGGCGCGCCCAGACAAAGCGGACCTGCGCGAAGGTCGGGTCGTCGCCAGCTTGCGCCGCGCCATGTCGCGAAACTGAGTCGGCCGCAGGCCAGTTTGTTTCTTGAAAAATCGGCCGAAGTACGCCTCGTCCTCGAACCCGAGCTCGGCCGCGACTTGTTTGATGCTCAGCGTGGAGTACACCAGCTCGCGCTGCGCCTCATGCACGACCCGTGCATTGATCGCATCGAGCGTGGACATGCCCATCACCTCACGGCACAGCCGCGTCAGCTGCCCTGCGGTAACGCCGAGTTCGCTCGCATAACTGTCGACGGGCACGCGCTTGCGGCAGCGTTCAT
Organism: Burkholderiaceae bacterium; assembly: GCA_035635915.1. Classification (GTDB taxonomy): domain Bacteria; phylum Pseudomonadota; class Gammaproteobacteria; order Burkholderiales; family Burkholderiaceae_F; genus JAKANT01. The sequence goes on from DASQAE010000011.1 coordinate 1,238, forward strand.
CCAGCAGTGCACGAAAGCGCTCGATCTGCGCCGACTTGCGCGAACGCGCCACCTCGTCCGTCGCGTGTGTGCTCTGGCTGATACGCGCAATCTGCACGAAAAGCGCGACCAGCAGCGACATTCCCGCGCCGACCTGGCCTTGCGAATGGGTGAGAGCCTCGCGTTCGATGGCATCGAACAGCGGCATCAACGCCTCGGCGTGGCGGCTCGCAGGATCGACGTTCAGCACGGTGGGCATGCGGATGTAGGTGAGCAATTCGGGCGCGGCCACTGATGCCAGCGATTCCAGCGGCCGCTGCGCCGCTGTTACGACGGGACCGTCGATGTCCGACGAGAAACGGAAGCCGTGCACCGAGCGTGCCGGCGCGATGATCAGGCAGGGCGGCCGCAGTACCCACTTCCTGTCGTCGATGAAGGTTTCGCCGCCGCCGCGCACCGGATAGAGCACTTGGATCAGCGCGTCGTGGAAGTGCGGCTCGATCTCCCAGTCGAACAGGCTCGATCGATCCGGAATGCGTTCGAAGTGAACCAGATCCAACCACGAGGGTTGCGCTGCGGTGCCGTACAGCGCGAAGTTCGGAACCGACTTCATAGCGTCGAGCTCCGGATGGCGATGCACGAATTGTCCGGCTGTTGGCCGAGTTTGTCGATTGAAGCAGGGTGCGGTCACGCCGATCATTCCTCACTCAAGATTGCAGGAGACAAGCGCATGAGCGCGAGTACCGAAGCCGCCGACGGACGCAACGCGGACGTCGCATTGCGCGATGCTCGCGATTTGTCCGGGCACTGGCTCGGCCTCAACGATCGGGTCTGCGTGATCACCGGTGCCGGCAGCGGGATCGGCGCGGCCGTCGCGCAAGGCCTGGCGGCGGTCGGCGCCCAGGTGGCACTGCTTGACCGCAATGCCGAAGCAGTTGGGCGAGTTGCCGCA
>DASQAE010000012.1:0-4488 GCA_035635915.1 Burkholderiaceae bacterium
TTCCCGACTACGTATTCTGCGGTCCGCCTCGCGATGGCCAGTCGGTCGCGCTGCATCACTTCTCGGCCTCCTGGAAAGTCTCATGATCCTCGAAGATCGCGAATACCATGTGCGCAAGTTCTCGTTCTTCTCGGCCGAGGACCCGTACGACATGCGCTTCGGCCACGAAATCTGCTGGTCGCGCATCTACGAATACCCGTTCGCGCTGGCGCAGATCGCCGCGCTCGGCAACGGCGAGCCGCGCATTCACAACGCGTCCTGGGGCTTCACCGATATCCATCTTGTCTTCAAGACCTGGCTCGACGTGGCGTACGCCCACACCTTCCACAGCGACCTGCGTCCTTCGACCTTGTTCAATACCGCCCAGTGGGACATCACGAACCCGCCTTCGGAGGCGCTGCGCGACCGGTTCGACGTCGTGCTCAACATTTCGACCCTGGAGGAAGTTGCGGCCGATCACGTCCAGGTGCTCAAGCATCACCTGGTGCAGCTGCGGCGCGGCGGGCGGTTCATCGGCACGTTCGATTTCCCCGGCTTGCAGCTCGAAAACGTCGAAGACTTCGTGAATGAGAAGGTGGTTACGCCGCCGCAGCGCCTGTCGCCGCGCAACTCGCGTCTGGAAGATCGCAAGCTGGGCCTGGCTGACGACTTTGCCGTCGGCTGCCTGGTGATCGACTGCCTCGCTTGACCGGGCGCAGGACCGCACCGCAATGCCCGACGGCCTTTCACTACGCAATGCACCGTGGCTGCTGTGCATGGGCACGCGGCCGGAGATCATCAAGATGGCGCCGGTGTACCGCGCCCTGCGCGCGACCGGCGAGCGGGTATGCGTGCTGCATACCGGGCAGCACGACGACATGGCATGGCCACTTTATCGCTTCTTCGCGATGCGCCCGGAATACGAAGTTGTGCTCGAGCGATCGCGCGCCGGCCTGCCGCACCTCGCTTCCGAGCTGCTCGCCCGCGTCGGCGAAGTGCTCGACTACGTCGCCCCGCGTGGCGTGCTCGTACACGGCGATACGTTGAGCGCGTTCACCGCGGCAACCGCGGCGTTTTTTGCGCGTATCCCGGTCGGGCATGTCGAGGCCGGGCTGCGCACGCATGCGATGTACGACCCATTTCCCGAGGAAAAGAACCGCGAGCTGATCGCCCGGCTGGCATCGATCCACTTTGCTCCGACGGCCCAGGCGCGCGCCAATCTGCTGCGTGAAGGTATCGACGCGACAACCATCGTCGTGACCGGCAATACGGTGGTCGACGCCACCCGGCTGGCGACCGAACGGCTGTGCGCCAGCGAAGATCAGCTGATCGACGGTGAAGTGGCGCGTTTCCTTGCCGCGTATGCCGCCCATCGCCTGGTGGTGGTGACCGCGCATCGGCGCGAGAGCTGGGGCGCCGGCATCGAACGGATCGCCGCGGCAGTCGCGCGCATCCTGGTCGAGCACCCGGACGTTGCCATCGTCTGGCCGGTACACGCGAATCGCGCGGTTGCGCAGTCCGTCGCGCAAGGCCTGGCGCGACTCGATCCTGCATCGGCCGCGCGCTTGCTGCTCACTGCGCCCCTTGAATACCCGACGCTGATCGCGACGCTGCGCTCGAGTTGGATCGTGCTCACAGACTCGGGCGGAATTCAGGAGGAGGCGGTGTCGATGGGTGTGCCCATCCTCGTCTTGCGAGCCACCACCGAAAGGCCAGAGATCGTCGCGAACGGCTACGGGCGTCTTGTTGGCACCGAGGTCGACGCGATCGCCACGACCTTCGACGCACTGTCGCTCGACCGTGCGGCACGGGCTGCGATGTGTTGCCGTCCAGGCGCGAGCCCGTTCGGCGACGGGCATGCGGCCGAACGGATCTGCGAGGCTTTGCTGCAGCCGGTCTCGGCGCGGTAACGCCGCGTCATTCCTCGACACCCGGAGAACTCCGCCGAAAACATTCGGCGGCGCGCGTCAATCAGTTTTTTCGTTGTCGCGAAGACTCAGGACAGTTGCAGTCGTGCGCCGATCAGTTTGTCGACGACGTTGCGCTCGTTGTCGGCGAGACCGCGCCACCACTGCAGGTAGTTGGTCGGATCGACCCACGACTTGGCGAAGTCCGGCGGCGTCTCGCCGACGGCCTCGTACGGTCCACGCCAGGTGCAGAGATAATTGACGGTTACCGCAGCGGCCCGAGTGCGGCGCAGCTGGTCGTGCTCGAGGATGACGCGGTAGATGCGGTCGCAGATGACGGCGAGCGGCTTCGGCATCAGGCTCCAGCGCGGGATGGTATGAAACGCGCCACGCAGCAGGAAATAGCAGTTCGTGTCGACGTGACCGGCGGTGTCGTCTTCGCTGTTGGGCATCGGGATCACGCTGCCGTCATTGCGCACGAAGTTGCGCAGGGCGATGACGTAGTCGAGTTCTTCGGTGCTGTTGGCGACCGTGTTCAGGCACGTCGAAACGTGGTTGGGTGCATACCAGTTGTCGGCGTCGAGGAAACAGATCGCATCGAAGCCTTCGCTCACGGCGAGCATGCCGCCGATCGCACGCGGGGTGTTGCCGAAGTCGGCATGAGCCTGGTCCAGGCGCACGTGATGCACGCCGGTTGCGTCGATCCAGTCCTGCGGAAAACCGTCGGCGACCATGTAGTGCGTCGCCGGATAGTCCTGCGCTCGCACCGAGTCGATGCAGCGCTCGAGCCACTCGCGGCGCTCCTTGTAGTACGGCGTGACGACCGCGATCCGCGGCGCTCCGGTGCCGCGCTTGGAGACCGGTTCACCGAGGAAGGCGGAATTGACGCGCGGCACGCGGCTCCAGGCCGCAGGGTCGACAGCGACCTTGGTTTCGCGCGGGCTTGCGCCGTTCGCGCGCACATCGAGCAGCGGTTTGGGTGTAATCGGAGCAACGCGGCGCGCCTCGAGCGCGGCGGTGCTGACCGCTTGCGGTTGCAGGTGCGCCGGCGCAGCACCGGAGTTCCAACGCTCGACCATGCGGCCGAACAAACCCTCCAGATTCGCGGCAAAACGCGTGCTGTCGAAAAGCGGGCTGGTCGCGCGCGCTTGCTCGATGCGTTGTTTGAGCCCGGCCAGCTGGTCCGGCGCTTGCGCCAGATGCAATGCGATCGCCTCGTACTCGTCGAGTGAGCCGGCGATCGTTTCGGGCATGCCGATCGTGGTAACCAGGCTTGCGGCAACGCGCGAGGCGAAGGTCGGCCCCGGCCATGTCACGATCGGAACACCAACCCAAAGTGCGTCGCTTGCCGTCGTGTGGGCGTTGTACGGCCGCGTGTCGAGTACCAAGTCGGCCAGTGCAAGGCGCGCCAGGTGTTGGCTGCTCGGCAGCTTGGGCGCGAATACCACACGCTCGGGTGCAATACCGCGAGCAGCGGCTTCGCGCAACAGGTTTTCCTTGGCCTGCAGATTGGCGTCGAGGAGCCACAACACGCTGCCCGCGACCCGACGCAGCAGATCGCACCAGCAGTCGAACAAGTCCGGCGTGATCTTGTAGGTGTTGTTGAAGCAGCAGAAGATGAAGCCGGTCTCCGGCAGGCCGCACGCAGCGCGGCTCGGCATCGGTCCGACTTCGCGCTGGGCGTCGTTCGGCTGATAACAATCGGGCAGGTAAGCGAACTTCTCGTCGTAATCGGCCGCGGCTGCAACCGGCGTGACCACCGGGTCGGTGACCACGTAATCGAAGAAGTTGGCACCGAGCGAACCGGGGAAACCGAGGAAGTTGACCTGGATCGGGGCGGGGCGGTACGCGAACACCGCAGTGCGCACGCCGAACGTGTAACCCTTCAGGTCGACCAGGATGTCGATGCCATCGGCGCGAATGCGCTCGGCCATGGCGCGGCTGCTGGCTTCGCGCAGGTCGACGAAATGCTCGCCGGCACCGATCATGCGCCGGCGCATCGCCGACGCGTCGTCGACGCCGAACGAGTACAGCGTCACCTCGAACCGGGTGCGGTCATGGCGCTCGATCATCTCGGCGATCAGAAAACTGGTCGCATGTTCGTGCAAGTCGCTCGAGAGATAACCGACGCGGATCCGCCCGGGTCGGCGCTGCGCGGGTTTCAGCGCTGCAAGCGGCACGATGCCGCTTGCTTGCTTGCGCGCGAACGCCGCAGCGGACCGGCGCTGTTCGGCGGCGGTGGCCCCCGGAAATGAAAGATGCGAAAAGGGCGTCGGCGCACTGCTGTCGTTGCCGACGGCAGCCGCGCGCAACTGCGCAAGATCCTCGTCCAGCGTTTCCCAGCGGCAGGCGAGCATCGCCTGGTGCACCACCGATGACCAGAGCTGCGCGTTGCGCGGGTCGAGGGTTACAGCGGTGCGGAAACATTCATAGGACGCCATCGGCATGCCGAGGCGGTCGAACGCGTTGCCCATGCCGACATGCGCCGGCACGAAGTCCGGTTTGCGGCGCGCGGCCTGCATGAACTTGTCGACCGCTTCGAGATAGCGGTTCGCCTGCACCAGCGCATCGCCCGCCGCTGTAAACACGTTCGGGTCATCGG
>DASQAE010000013.1:0-5717 GCA_035635915.1 Burkholderiaceae bacterium
ACGGTCGATGGTCTGCGCATCGTCACGGCGGGACTGAAGCCGGGCGAACGCATCGTCGTCAACGGCCTGCAGCGCGTACGTCCCGGCGCGCTGGTAGCGCCGCAAGCGGTGCCGATGGACGCCAAGCCGGAAACGCAGGCGCGCCAGGGTGGGGCGGCGCAGTCCTGACAACGCGCGGCGTCATCCTGAGGAGTGCACGCGACGAAGAGTCTCAAGTGCTCGTTGCGCTGAGATTGCTCGCCTGCGCCTCGGTATGACATCGCACCACGACACCACGCTTTGACTTCGATATTGCCCAGTAGGCCGAACATGAACCTGCCCAAGTTTTTCATCGATCGCCCGATCTTTGCGGGCGTGCTGTCGCTGATCATCCTCGTGTCGGGACTGCTGGCGCTACGCGTCTTGCCGATCTCCGAATATCCCGAGGTCGTGCCGCCGTCGGTGATCGTGCACGCGCAATACCCCGGCGCCAATCCGAAGGTGATTGCCGAAACGGTCGCCATGCCGATCGAAGAAGCGATCAGCGGCGTCGAAGACATGCTCTACATGAGCAGCCAGGCCACCACCGACGGCCAGATGACGCTCACGGTGACCTTCAAGCTCGGTACCGATCCCGATCACGCGCAGCAGCTGGTGCAGAACCGCGTCGCGCAGGCCGAGCCACGTTTACCCGAGGAAGTGCGGCGCCTCGGCACCACGACGGTCAAGAGTTCGCCCGACTTCACGATGGTCGTGCACCTCGTATCACCGAACGAGCGCTACGACGTGAACTATCTGCGCAACTATGCGTTGCTGCACGTGAAGGATCGTTTGGCCCGGGTCGAGGGCGCCGGCCAGGTGCTGATGTGGGGCGGCGGTGACTACTCGATGCGCGTGTGGCTCGATCCGCAGAAGGTCGCGAGTCGCGGCCTGTCGGCCGGCGACGTGGTGCGCGCGATTCGCGAGCAGAACATCCAGGCCGCGGCCGGCGTCGTGGGTGCGTCGCCGAGCGTGCCCGGCGTGGATCTGCAACTTTCCATCAATGCGCGCGGGCGGCTGCAAACCGAAGAAGAATTCGGCGACATCATCGTCAAGACCGGCGCCGACGGTGCCGTGACTCGCTTGCGCGAGATCGCGCGCCTGGAAATGGGCGCCTCGGAGTACGCGCTGCGTTCGCTGCTGGACAACAAGCCGGCGGTTGCGGTCGGGGTCTTCCAGGCGCCGGGATCGAACGCGATCCAGATCGCCGACAACGTGCGCAAGACGATGGTCGAGCTCAAGAAGAACATGCCGGACGGCGTCGACTACGAGATCGTCTACGACACCACGCAGTTCGTGCGCGCATCGATCAAGGCCGTCGTGCACACCCTGCTCGAAGCGCTCGCGCTGGTCGTGCTGGTGGTGATCCTGTTCCTGCAGACGTGGCGTGCTTCGATCATTCCACTGCTGGCGGTGCCGGTGTCGATCATCGGCACATTCGCGGTGATGCACCTGCTCGGCTTTTCCATCAACGCGCTGAGTTTGTTCGGCCTGGTTCTCGCGATCGGGATCGTGGTCGACGACGCAATCGTCGTGGTGGAGAACGTCGAACGCAACATCGAAAGCGGGCTGACCCCGCGCGAAGCCACCTATCGCGCGATGCGCGAAGTCACTAGTCCAATCATCGCTATCGCCCTGGTGCTGGTCTCGGTGTTCGTGCCGCTCGCGTTCATCAGCGGCCTGACCGGCCAGTTCTACAGGCAGTTCGCACTGACGATCGCCATTTCGACAGTGATCTCGGCGATCAACTCGCTCACGTTGTCGCCTGCCCTGGCTGCACTGCTGCTCAAGGGACACAACGAGCCCAAGGACGCACTGACGCGCTTCATGGACAAGACGCTGGGGTGGTTCTTTCGCGCCTTCAACCAGGTGTTCCGGCGCGGTGCCGAGGGGTACAGCGGCGGCGTCAGAGGCGCCACGTCGCGGAGCGCGGTGATGATCTCTGTCTACCTCGTGCTGTTCGCGGTCACGTTCGGCCTGTTCAAAGCCGTGCCCAGCGGTTACGTACCCGCGCAGGACAAGCAGTACCTGATCGGCTTTGCGCAATTACCCGACGGCGCCACGCTGGATCGCAGTGAAGACGTGATCCGCCGTATGGGAGAGATCGAGCTCAAGCAGCCCGGCGTTGAAAACGCGGTGGCGTTTCCCGGCTTGTCGATCAACGGGTTCACGAACAGCTCGAATTCCGGCATCGCGTTCGCGGTCCTCAAGCCGTTCGAGGAGCGCAAGACGCCTCAGTTGAGCGGCGGCGCGATCGCGGGCCAACTCAATCAGAAGTTCGGCGCGATCCAGGACGCCTTCATCGTGATGTTCCCGCCCCCGCCAGTGAACGGCCTGGGGACGACCGGCGGCTTCAAGCTGCAACTGCAGGACCGGGCATCGCTCGGATACGAGGCGATGGACGCTGCCGTGAAAGCTTTCATGGCGAAGGCGCAAAAGGCGCCCGAGCTGGCAGGTCTGTTTTCGAGCTACCAGGTCAATGTGCCGCAGCTGTACGCCGACATCGACCGCACCAAGGCGCGCCAGTTGGGAGTGCCCGTGACCGATGTGTTCGACACGATGCAGATCTACCTGGGCAGCTTGTACGTGAACGACTTCAACCAGTTCGGCCGCACATATACGGTCCGGGTGCAGGCCGACGCACCCTACCGCGCGCGTGCCGAGGACGTGGGTGCGCTGAAGGTTCGTTCTTCAGGTGGAGAGATGGTGCCGCTGTCGGCACTGATGAGCGTGCAGCCCAGCTTCGGCCCGGAACGCGCCATGCGCTACAACGGTTTCCTCGCCGCCGACATCAACGGCGGCCCCGCTCCCGGCTACTCCTCGGGACAGGCGCAGGACGCGGTGGAACGCATTGCCGCCGAAACGTTGCCGCCGGGCATAGGCTACGAGTGGACCGACCTCACCTACCAGGAGATCCTGGCAGGAAATTCCGCCAACCTCGTTTTCCCGCTGGCCATCCTGCTCGTTTTCCTGGTGCTGGCTGCGCTCTACGAGAGCCTGACGCTGCCGCTGTCGATCCTCCTGATCGTGCCCATGGGTCTCCTGGCGGCGATGACCGGAGTGTGGTTGTCGCACGGCGATAACAACGTGTTTACTCAGATCGGACTGATCGTGCTTGTCGGTTTGTCGGCGAAAAATGCGATCCTCATCGTCGAGTTCGCGCGCGAGCTCGAATTCGCGGGCCGCACGCCGGTGCAAGCGGCGATCGAGGCCAGTCGGCTGCGTTTGCGACCCATCCTGATGACATCGCTCGCTTTCGTGATGGGCGTGCTGCCGCTGGTGCTGTCGACGGGCGCGGGTTCGGAGATGCGGCATGCGATGGGTGTGGCGGTGTTCGCAGGGATGCTCGGCGTGACCGCGTTCGGCCTGTTCCTGACACCGGTCTTCTATGTCGTGTTGCGTCGCCTGACCGGCAATCGAGCGCTGAAGCGCCACGGCGAAATCCCGCACATCGAGGCGTTTCGCACCGCGTCGCCGGGGGGCGGCGGCGTGGTAAGGCCCGCACCGGCAGCGCCACGATCTGACCATGAATGACGTGCCATTTTGCTCAGGAAACTCAGAAATGCAGATCGTGAATCCCTCCGCGCGTGCCTTCCTGGCCGCATTTTTCGGCGCCCTGCTGCTGGCGGCGTGCGTGACCGTGCCGCCGATCGATGCTTCCCGGCTGCCCGCCACTCCGCCCGCATTCAAGGAAGGAGACGCAAAATGGACCGCGAGTGCGCCGGCAGAGGCGCAGCCGCGCGGAACCTGGTGGAAAGCGTTTGCGGATCCGCAGCTCGATCGCCTGGTCGAGCAGGCCGCCAATGAGAACTCCAGCATTCAGATAGCTGCTGCGCGCCTGGCGCAAGCGCGCGCGCTGGTGCGCTCGGCCCAGGCTGATCGGTCGGTCCAGGTCAACGCAGGAGCCAGCGTTGTGCGCGAAAAAGACCCGCGCACCGGCGTGACCAATCCAACCACGCTCATCCGTGCCGGTGCCGATCTCTCCTATGAAGTCGACTTGTTCGGGCGGCTCAAACAGACCACCAACGCCGCTGCGCTGGACGCAAGCGCGAGCGAGGCGCTGCTGCAGGACACGCGCCTGCTGGTGCAGGCGAACGTCGCGCAAGCGTACTTCGCGCTACGCGCGCTGGACGTCGAGCGCAATCTGGTACGTGAAACCGTAGTCGCGCATCGCGACACGTTGCGCCTGACCGAAAGCCGCCATCGTGCCGGCGACGCAGCGGAGCTGGATGTCGTGCGTGTGAGCAGCGAAGCTGCAGCGACGGAATCGGAAGCGCTGGCGCTGGATCGGCAGCGCGCCACGCTGGAACATGCGCTCGCGGTCCTGGTCGGCGCGGTTGCGTCGAATTTTCAGTTCGACACGTCCGAGTGGACCACGCTTCTGCCGATGATTCCTGCCGGCGTGCCCAGCACCGTCCTGGCGCGCCGGCCCGACGTTTCCGCCGCACAACGTTCGATGATGGCGGCGCAGGCACGCGTAGGCGTGGCGCAGGCGGCGTGGTTCCCGGATCTGCAGCTCACCGGCTCAGCCGGTTATGCGTCGCCGGAGCTGGGTGATCTCTTCAAGTGGTCGGCGCGCACATGGGGCATCGGCGCACTCGCTTCGCTGCCCATTTTCGACGGCGGACGGCGCGAGGCACGCGTGCAGAGCGCGAACGCCGAGCTCGACGGTGCGCTTGCAGGTTATCGCGACCAGATCCTGGTCGCTTTCAAGGATGTCGAAGACCAGCTGTCATCGCTGCGACTGCTGGCGGACCAGTCCGAGGCACAGTCGCGTGCCGTCGCCGCGGCCGGCCGCGCGACGCTGCTCTCCGATGCTCGATATCGCAACGGCTACGTCAGCCAGCTCGAACTGCTCGACGCGCGGCGCAGCGAGCTGCGCAACAGACGCGAGGCGTTGCAGGTGCGCGCCGCGCAGTATCAGGTGACCGTGGCGTTGGTGCGGGCACTGGGCGGTGGCTGGGGAGAGTTGACCGCGCAGCAGTGAGTGCGGTTTGTTGCGCCTGCCTCGCCCTCAGCCGCCGTAGCCGAAATCGTCGAACGTGGTGACGCTGTCGGCCTTGGTCCATACGCCGACGGCGCCCGCGCCCTCGATGTGGCTGTCCTCGACATCGATGTAGGTCTTTCCGTCGAGCCACACGACGATGCGCTTGCCGGCGAACTGCACGCGCAGCGCATGCCAGGCGTTCGCTGCCACCGGTGCGTCGGCCTCCTTGATGGAAGTGCGCCGCCCTCCGGCGGTGTAATACAGCGCCACGTTGTTCTCGAGCGCGTTGGCGCGCGCCACGTAGTAGTTGTTGCCGTCCTTCCAACGCCATACGACACCGCCGGCCTGGTCCTGCTTGCCCGACAGCGGCTTGAACTTCACTTCGACGAAACCATCCTGCAGCACTGCGTTTTTTGTCACGCACCACGGAAACGTGCCGCTGCCCGACTGCTTGAGGGCATTGGGTGAACTGGGCGCACTCGGGTCGGGCTCGACGGCCCAGCGCGGCGAACCGCTACCGGTAACACCCGCGCTCCAGCCGAGAGGCAAAGCTCCTGGCCGATCCTGGTCGAAATCGATCGTCGTCGCGCCTATGCTCGCTGCGACGACGCTTGCTGCAACTCCGAGCACCGCCATTTTCATCGCTGCTCCCCAAGAACGAAATCAACGTAGAAAGTGCCGGGGAGCAGCAAACCATGTGCCGGGACAGCGC
>DASQAE010000014.1:0-7460 GCA_035635915.1 Burkholderiaceae bacterium
GAACGTGTTGATGTCGTTGTCGTAGCGCGCGGCGACGTGCGTGACCGACGCGCCGACGTCGATCGGACCAAACGCGCGCTCGATCCCCAGGCTGGCGCGATACGGCGCACGTCGCACCAGGCGCTGTCGCGTCGTTTCGTCGATGGGGCGCGACGCATCGATGTTGATGTCAACACGCCACTCCAACACACGTGTCCCAAGTGCCAGCTCCGCGCCGTCGATGCGCACGCTGGCAATGTTCTGCGCCATGTTGCTTGCGGTGTCGAAGACGATCAGGTCGCGCGTACGGGTGCGATAGACCGCAAGGCGCGCGCTGGTTTCGCCGGCGGCGTAGCGCACGCCCCCTTCAACACTGCGTGCACGCTCCGGCGCAAGTTGCGGATTGCCGAAGAACGGAAAATAGAGGTCGTTGAAGCTCGGCGCACGAAATGCCGTCGAATATTGGGCGCTCACACGCCAGGATGGCGTGAGCTGATAGCCGTAGGCGGCGAGCCCGGTGGTCGCAGCACCTACGTCGCTGTAATCGTCGCGGCGCAGATTCAGCTGCAGCTGCTGCGTGGCGTCGTGCAGCGTCGTTCCGGCCCAGACTGCGCGCACACGTCGATCAAAAGCGACCAGGGCGTTGGTGAAGTTGGCGTCGTAGGAAGTCGATGCGCCGCGCTGTTGCAATTGCTCTGCGCCAAGGTGTGCTTCGAGAGCCGGCAGCAGCACGAACGTATTGCTCCAGGCGATCTGGCGATTGCGGGCCGCGAATTGTCCGATGTTGAAGGACGCAGGATCGCTGACGGTGTTGATGCTTGTGTCCCTGCCTTCCCCTGCCTGCAGGCGCGTGGTCCAGCGTTCGGTGACGGCAAAACGGCCGGTAGCCTGCCACGCGGTCTGCTGCGCGTCCTCATGGTGAGTCGTGGTGGGCGAATCGAAGGTGCTGTCGTAATCGGTGGCATTGCGCGTTGTCCAGACGCTCGCGCTCAACTCGGCCCGTTCACCAAGCGGTTGCCGAACGCGCATCGAGCCGGTGCGATTGCGATTTGCATCGACGTCAGGATTGGCACCGAGTGCCGGGTCGATGGCCGAAAACGGCCGCGCGTAACGATAGCCGCCCGCAAGCGCGAACTCCGTCGTGCCGAGCCGTGTATTCGCCGCGACCGATGCGGCGCGCGAGTGTCCGGCGCCCGCTTCGGCGCTGGCACTTGCGCCAGGTCGCGCGCCGGCGCGCGTGAAGATCTGGATCACGCCACCGATGGCTTCGGATCCATACAGGCTGGAAAGATTGCCGCGCACGATCTCGATGCGCTCGACGGTATCGAGACTGATGCCGCCGATCGTGGCTGCGCCGCCCACCGCACTGTTGAGGCGGATGCCGTCGATCAGCACCAGCGTCTGGCTGGAGTTCGTACCGCGCAGGAAAAGCGACGCTTGTGAACCGAAGCCGCCGCTACGCGCCATTTCCACACCGGCCTGCTGCCCGAGCAACTCGAGCAGATCGCGCATCTGCCAACGTTCGATGTCGGCGCGCGTGATCACGGTCGTATGCGGCAGCGTATCGGCGAGTCGCTGTTCGCTGCGCGTTGCGGTCACCACGACCGTATCGAGTTCGGTCGATGCCTCGAGTTGGGCGTACGCCACGGGTGCGCACAGACAAACGAGCACTGATATGGGACGCAGCAAAACCGCGACCCGCGTTTGCGGCAAGAGAGCACGGAACATCAGGATCCTCACACATCGGCCGGCCCGCCGCCGGCAGGAAATGTCGGAACTGCGTGAGGAGAAAATGAGCCACCGAGCGTGGGTCGCGCGGCCGGCATCCACCGCCTCCCCGCGGCAGGTCCACCGCGCACCCCGATGCGAGAGCGGCGTGCGGCCGTCGGCCGGTCTCCGGGCTGCAGGCGTACGTCCGCGCCTTCCCGCGCCCGCTTGCTTCAAGTTCAGTGCGGTCGCAGTGGCCGCTGCGGAAGTGCCGGAACAAAATTCCGGCGCCTGCTTACCGTTGCGGGGGCAGCACAGGTTCGATCCACCGCGCCTTTTCCGCGCGGCAATCTCCTGTTTCCCGTTTCATCGGAGACTTGCGTCTCCAACACCGACAAGCGCGTGCAGTCTAGCGCGTGCACGTACCAGCGCATCGATTTGCGCGGCCGCGGTGCTACGATCGCGCGCATGTTCGAGGAACTGGAAACCCTCTCGACCAAACTCGCTGAACTCGCCACGCATGTGCGTGCGCTGAAAGATGAAAACACCCGACTGCGCGCGCAGTCGGCGGCGGCGACGGCCGAACTGGCGGGATTGCGCGCCAAGGTAACCGCGGCGACCCAGCGCATGGACGCGCTGCTGGCGCGCCTGCCGCACGAAGAAGAATCGGTCGATGTCAAGGTGAAGTGATGGACAGCCTTGAACTTTCCATCCTCGGACGCAGCTACCGGGTTGCATGTAAACCGGATGAGCGCGCCGACCTCATCTCCTGTGCGCGCTACGTCGACCAGAAGATGGAAGCGATTCGTGCTTCCGGCAAAGTGCTGGGCGCGGACCGAATTGCAGTGATGGCCGCGCTGCAGATCGCGCAGGAGCTGATGGCCGCCAAGAACTCCGATGGAATTTCCATCGTCGAGTTGCGGCGGCGCTTGCGCGATCTGAATGCTCTGACCGACGACATGCTTGCGCCGCAGGAAAAGCTGTTCCCGTAATCACGCGGCCCCACGTTTTTCTCGTATCGCCCTACGCGATATTCATGACCATCGCGCGATGAGGCGCGTTAAACTGGCACCACCCTGCGGTGCTCGCGCAAAGGCCCCTTAGTTCCTTGAACCGATGCGCTTTGCGCTAGGTTGCCGAGCTCGCGTCGTAGTGCGATCGGCACGCGTCTGCTGAACCTAAGCGACGCGGACGGCGACCACCCTGAACCCATGGTTCAGGACATCGGGTCGGGCGGCATGCGCGGGGACATATGTGAGGCAGTTGGCGGGGTTCGGCGCAAGTCGAACCCCGCGCTGCGTTTTGCCCGGGGGCGCGCGAAGTGGCGTATTGGCTCATGAAGTCCGAACCGGACGACTGCTCGATCGACGACGCATTGGCTGCACCCAACGCCACGGTTCCCTGGACCGGCGTGCGCAACTACCAGGCGCGCAACTTCATGCGCGATCGCATGAAGGCAGGCGACGGCGTGCTGTTTTATCACTCGAGCTGCGAAGAGCCTGGCATCGTGGGACTGGCCGAAGTCGCAAGCGATGCGTATGTGGACGCCACGCAGTTCCAGAAAAAAAGCGAGTACTACGATCCCGCTTCCAAGCGCGAGGATCCGCGCTGGGTACACGTCGACGTGCGCGCGCGCAAAAAGACGCGCGTAATCGGGCTACCGGAACTGCGCTCGCATCCAGAGCTGGCCGAAATGGTCGTGCTCCGCCGCGGCAACCGCCTTTCCATCACGCCGGTGACGCCGGCCGAATGGCGTTTCATCACCGAGCGCCTGCTGAAGGAATAGGGAGAACGGTTTTACCGCAGATGGCGCAGGGATCGCAGAGAGATTCTGCGTGTTCACGCTCGTTTTCCTCTGCGTCCTCTGCGTTGAAAAAAGACATCGCTGTGTTGCTCGATCCAACTCACGTCGCGTCGCTGCTTCTGCTCGGCGCGGCTGCGGGGTTCGCTGCGGGTCTGATGGGCGTCGGCGGCGGCATGCTGCTGGTGCCGTTTCTCACGGCGATCTTTTCGGCGCAGCAGTTTCCCCACGAGCACGTTATTCACATGGCGGTCGCAACATCGCTCGCGGTCATCCTTTTTACCTCGGTGTCATCGGTGCGCGCGCATCATCAGCGCGGTGCCGTGTTATGGCACGTGGTTCGTGTTCTGGCGCCCGGCATCCTGGTCGGATCGTTGGCGGGCGCGCAGGTGGCTGCGCTCCTTCCGACAGTTTGGTTGGCATATGGCTTTGCGGCGTTCCTGGCCTTTTCCGCAACGCAGATGCTGCGCGATCGAACGCCGACTGGGCAGCGCGAATTGCCGCGCGCACCGGGCATGGTCGCCGCCGGCATCGTGATCGGCGTCCTATCGAGTCTTGTCGGTGGCGGTGGCGGGTTCATCTCGGTGCCGTTCATGGTCTGGTGCAATGTGCGCATCCACAATGCGATTGCAACTTCAGCGGCACTGGGATTTCCCATCGCGGCGGCGGGAACGATCGGGTACATCGTTGCGGGATGGCGCGCACCAGGACTGCCCGCGGGGTCCACTGGTTACGTCTATCTGCCTGCGCTTGCAGCAGTTGCCAGTGCCAGCGTGTTAACGGCACCGCTCGGTGCGCGCGTTGCGCACGCGCTGGACACAAGACTGCTGAAACGGGTGTTTGCGTGCCTGCTGTACCTGCTGGCCGCCTACATGCTCACCAAGGCGCTGTGAGCTTGATCGGACTCCGGTGCTCAGCGCACCCCGCCCTTGCTGATTGGCGGTGCCGCAATGAAACGTCCCTGCGCCGACCCGCCCAGTGACTGCCAGGCTTGTGCAGCCGCTGCGGCAAGCCCGTGTTCTTCATATGCCGCAGCCAGCAACGTGCGCGCCGTAGCGTCGTCGCCCGCCGCAACACGTGCCTGAAGCAGGCGATCTTCGATCGTTGCGTCGACAAGTTCGAACCGCTGCGAATCCGAGAACCGACGCCCGAGCGGCCCGGTGGCGATGACCTCGTAGACATATTCGCGCCCGCGCGCAAGCGCAATGTTGCCGGGCACCAGCAATTCGGTTGCACGCGTGCTGCTCTCGTACGTCACGTTGCCGTCGTCGTCGGAGAGCACCACGTGGTATTGCCAATCGATCGCCCGCTCCGGATCCACGGCGCGCCATGCGAGGCGGCGCGCGTCGGCTTCGAGCTGCAAGCCCTTCGGTGCAACCACTGCGAACCCGCGTGAAGGTCCGTTGCCGCGCGTGACGATGGTCGCCTGTGCATTGCGCCCGGGATCGACCGACAAGGCGCGGATCGCTGCGGCCAGCTCGCGCCGCTCGACGCGACCACGCGCCCCGCGCTCTGCCGCCAGACCATCGTCTTGCAACCGGAAGGCACCCGGCCCATACGCGTGAAATACCTGGCCGCGCGTGACGATCGCTATGGCGACGCGAGCGCCATCGGCAAGTTGCAGCGAATCGCTGGCGTTCATCAACGCACGCACCTGCAGCGGCGCACGTTTGCCGTTTTGCACCAGTTCGCCTTCGCCCTGGACTTCAGTGACCATCGCGACCGTGCCGGCGAACGCAAAACCATGCAACGTCGCGGCAGCGACGATTGCCAGGCAGCGCAGCAGGAACTCGCGTTTCATCAGGTCAACCTCGTGAACACGAGCGCACCCCGGTGTGAAGCGCACCCTTGCACACATAGGTTACGACGGCAGGCAACAAAGGGCGATGGATTATTCGACAACCGCACGGTCGGATCGGCCGGTCGGCGGCCACCCCGCAATCGCAACCGAAGAATGGCCCTTGATCGGCGCATCGCCCAGTTCCTCGGGTGCGCTCTCTGCTCGTGTTTCGGCCGAGAGGCTGGCCGCGAACGCCGCCGTCATCAGGACCGGGAACCCGAGCGACTTGGCAAGATCCTGCAGGCGCGCCGCCACATTGACGGCATCACCCAGCGCCGTGAAGTCCTTGCGATCGACCGAACCGAGGTCGCCGAACACGGCGTCGCCATAAGCGAGCCCGATCGCCACCGACAGCGCAACGTCGTAGCCCGCGAGCTCGGTTCGGTTCAGATCCTCGAGTGCGGCCAGGATGCCGCGCGCCGCACGGAACGCGCCCTCGCATGGCGCGGCGTGCGGCTCCGGCGCGCCGAACATCACCATGATGCCGTCACCACGAAAGTTGTCGATCGTGCCGCCATGGAAATGCACGATCGGCGTCACGGCCGCGTAGTACCGGTTCAACACGTCGAGCACCTGCTCCGGCTCGGTCCGCTCGGACCACGCCGTAAAACCGCGCAGGTCGGCGAACATGAACGCCATCGGACGTCGCCCGCCGCGCAGATCCACCTGGCCGCTGATAATGGCGCGCAACAGTTGCGGGCTGACGTACCCGCCGAAGGTCTGCGTGAGGCGTCGCCGCTCCTCGCGTGCGAGGTAGACGTCGGCCGAAGTCCGCAGCGCCACCGCGGCCACGCCTGCGGTCCATGCCGCGGCCAGCGGCAGGAAAACGCCGGCCGCGTGAAACACACCGGCAACGACAAAGCTGAGGCCGATCGCGGCCGCGAGCGCAAACCAGCGGCCGACCATCTTGTTGATGAACGCCAGCAGCGCGAACAGCACAGCCAGCCCCCACGCGGCTGCCAGCGGCGCGGGACGGATCAGGCCGGTGCCAAGGATGGAGCGCACGGCCTGTGCGTTCAAGATGACACCGGGTGGCGCCGCGGCAACCGGTTCCCACGCCGCCAGGTTGACCGGCTGCGGCAGCCGATCCACATAAGGCAACACGCTGCCGATCAGCACCACTTTGCCGGCGAAACGCGCGCGCAAGAACGCGGGGTCGCCGGCACTTCGAACCACGTCCACCAGCGGCGTGTAAGAAAACGCGGCGCCGCGCGTGAAGTCGATCCAGCCCGCCTGTTTGACGCGGTCTTCGACGTGCAGTCGGGCTGCAACGCGTCCGAGCAGGCTTGGTGCCTCGCCGGTTTGCGCCGGATCGAACCGACGCACCACGTTATCTGCATCGACGGGATAGATCGGGAAGCCGAAGGCATCTTCACCGGCGGCGGAGACGAACGGCGGATACGGCGCCAAGGCGGTCCCGTTCGCCTCGTTGGTGAGCGTGGCGACGACACCCGCCGCGTCGCGCGCAGCGATCAGGCCGCCCATCAGTGCAGCATCGTAACCACTGCGCAACGATTCCACCGAGTCGGCCGCCAGCGCTATGTCGATCACGACCAGTCGCGGTTGCGCGCTTGCGATCGCCTCGAGCGCGCGCCCAAGCTGCAGATGAATCAGGGATAGCGGCAGCGGGTCGCCAGTCGCGGCCAGCGTGGCGTCGTCGATGCCGACCAACGCCACCGGGTCGCGTTCCACGGGAGGTTGGGTGCGCAACCGCCGCACGGCCTCGGCCTGGAGATCAAAACCCGCGAGATCGAGGCGCCCGACCAGGGGAGCGGCCAAGAGGGCGAGAAGAACCGCCGCCACCGCGCACGAACGCGCAGTCAGGCGCCGTGCCGCCCGGCGTTCCTCGGCTGGCTTCAATACCTTCCCCCGCGCCTGCACGGTTCGCCGCGAAGGCGCGCGATTGTCGCACCCACGCCGCTTGACCCCCCGTGCTGAAATTTCGCCTTTTCAGGCGCGGCCGCCGCGCGGATAATCCGCCGCAGGCAAAGCAATCGTTCACTTGCTGTTCGCATTCGATACCCTGAAAGGGCCGGCGTGAGTTCTGTTGAGCAGATGATCGCCTCGATCGGCGACCCGATGGTGCGCGAACTGGCTACGCGCGGCCAGGCACGCAGTTTCCCGAAGAACACG
>DASQAE010000015.1:0-2625 GCA_035635915.1 Burkholderiaceae bacterium
CACGTCCGCCACGAGGGCAAGCGTCTGCCGGTACGCGCCAAGGAGCACATGCTGGCCGTTGTCGACTTCGATGCCGTGCTGGACCACGCGGCGCGCGCGGCCGCCCAGCGTTGGAGCCTGCTCGATGAGCGTCACCGGAAAGCCGGCCGCGGCAAGCGTCACGGCGGCGGCGCATCCCGCCCACCCGCCGCCGACCACGGCGACGCGCGCCGGCGCGGCATCAGTCACGGTGCGCGGTCTTCCAGGCGATCCAGAGTTTGCGCAGCGGCGTCAGAGCAATACGTTGATGCAGGACGCGAAACCCCGTGTGTTCGAGTTCGTCGAGCAGGCTGAGGTAAATGGCGCCCATGATGAGACCGGGGCGCTGCGCGCGTCGGTCCGCTTCCGGCAGCAGCGCCAGCGCATCGCGATAAAGGCTGCGAGCGCGCTGTGCCTCAAAACCCATCAACGCCGTGAATCCGTCGACGTAGCGCGCGTTCAGAAGATCCGCCGCCTTCACATCAAAACGTTGGAGATCGTCGATTGGCAGATAGATCCGACCGCGGCGTGCGTCCTCGCCGACATCGCGCAGGATGTTCACCAGTTGCAGACTCTGGCCGAGCGCGCGGGCGTAGGAAAGCGTCGTTTCCACCGTGGCACCGAAGATTCCGGCTGAAATCTCGCCAACGACACCTGCGACGAGGTGGCAGTAGCGCTGCAGGCTTTGATAGTCGAGATACCGGGTCTGTTGCAGGTCCATCTGCATGCCCTCGATGATCTGCAACAGGCGTGTGCGCGTGATGCCGAAGGAGCCGAGATGTGGGGCGAGCGCACGCGACACCGGGTGCTGGGCCGAACCGGAAAAAAGCCGATCGACCTCTTGCACCCACCATGCCAGCTTGGCGTGAGCGATGCTCGGGTCGCTGACCTCGTCGACGATGTCATCAACCTCGCGGCAGTACGCATAAAGCGCCGTTATGGCGCGGCGCCGTTCCGGAGCCAGGAACAGGAACGCGTAATAAAAGCTCGAGCCGCTCGCGGCAGCCTTTTGCGCACAGTATTCGTCCGGGGTCACAAACGCCGCCAGTGGGGGAAACGGTCGTCCTTCACGGCTCGATTCTGCCTGCCGGCGCGGTACGTCCCAGTCCCATCTGTTTGGCCAACGCGCGCATCGGCAGCAGCAGCCAATCCAGCGGGCCCAGGGTCGGGCGGTGGCGGAACACATCGCCGTTCGTCGCATCGATGCGCTCGGCGATGCGCAGTCCACCCTCGACCACCAGCCGCAGTTCGAGACCGATGCGTCCACCCAATGCGACGGCGAGCGGCGATCCTGCGTTCAGCAACCCTGCTGCGCGTGCGGTCTGCGCGCGCAGCAGATCGCGCCACCGGCGGTCCACGTCTCCTCGCGCAATCATCGATTCGTCAGCACCAAAGCGCTGCAACTCGGACTGCGGCAGGTAGACGCGTCCCTTGTGCCAATCGAACGCGATGTCCTGCCAGAAATTGACGAGCTGCAGCCCGGTGCAAAGGGCGTCGGAGCAAGCGAACAATGCCGGCTCGTCGCGGTGGAACAACGCGAGCATCAGGCGGCCCACCGGATTGGCCGACCGCCGACAATAGTCGAGCAGCGCGCCATAGTCCGCGTATCGATGAACGGTGACGTCCTGGCGAAACGCCGACAGCAGGTCGTGCAGCAGGTGGATCGGCAAACGAAACCGGCGGACAGCATCGGCGAGATCCGGCCAATCGCCGGGCGTGCCAAGTTCGATCGCATCCAGCTGTCCTGCCAGATCGGCCAGTTGCTGCAACCTCGTCGGGACGCTAGCGTCGCCCTCGTCGGCGATATCGTCCGCGGTGCGTGCGAAGCGATAGATCGCGCGCACCGGCGCCCGCAGCCGATGCGGCAACAATAGCGATGCCACCGGAAAATTTTCGTAGTGCCCGACTCCCATCTCTGCAAACTAGCACGCGTGCAAGAAGGCAGTGCGCCTTCCATTAGAATCCGAGCCGATTCGGCGCACTGTGGATGCGCAGCGCCGATGCCGCCGCGAAGGTGGCGAAATTGGTAGACGCACCAGGTTTAGGTCCTGACGCCTTCACCGGCGTGTGGGTTCGAGTCCCACCCTTCGCACCAGAATGACGATCGGTCGCCGGCACGTTGGCCGCGCCACCGCAACTCCGAACAAGACATGTCGCAGACCATTGAAACACTCGGCGGACTTGAACGCCGCCTTCAGCTCAAGGTTCCGGCCGCCGATCTGGAGCGCGAGATCAAACAGCGCCTGAACAAACTCGCGCGCACCGTGCGTATGCCCGGCTTTCGTCCGGGCAAGGTGCCAATGAAGATGGTCGTCGCATCCTACGGCGCGCAGGTGCAGGCCGAGGTGCTCAACGACAAGGTTGGGGCGGCGTTCGACGCGGCGGTCAGCGCGAACCAGCTGCGCGTTGCGGGCATGCCGCGGCTCGAGCCTCAGTCAAAGAGCGAAAACGACGGCGATCTGTCCTTCGCCGCAACGTTCGAAGTTTTCCCCGAAATCAAGGTCGGCGATCTCGCGTCGGTCACCATCGATCGCGCCGTGTGCACGGTTGGGGATGCCGAGGTGGAAAAAACCATCGAGATCATGCGCCGGCAACGGGCGACGTTCG
>DASQAE010000016.1:0-6417 GCA_035635915.1 Burkholderiaceae bacterium
CAGCCGGAATGGCCGATCAGCGCGACGAATTCGCCGCGCGCGATGGTGAGGTCGATGTCTTGCAGGGCGACAAAATCACCTTTGCGGGTCGCGAACGTCTTGCCGGCACTTTCGACTTGCAGGTAGCGGTCCTGGGCGCCGCCGATGTCGAGCGCTTTCATCGATTCGTAGGTCATCGCCGCCTCACTGGAATTGGTTCATTGATACTCGAACCTGCGCGCGATCAAGATCAACGTCGCTTCCAGCAGCAACCCGACCACGCCGATCACGACGATCGCGATGATGATGTGCTGTACGTTCAGGTTGTTCCATTCGTCCCAGACCCAGAAGCCGATGCCCACGCCGCCGGTGAGCATCTCCGCGGCAACGATCACCAGCCACGCGATACCGATCGAAAGTCGCACACCGGTCAGCATGAACGGCAGCACGGCGGGGAACAGGATGCGCGTCAGCACTTTCCATTCGGAAAGTTGCAGCACCTTGGCGACGTTGAGGTACTCCTGCGGAATCTGCCGCACGCCGACCGCTGTGTTGATGATCATCGGCCACAGCGAACAGATGAAAATGGTCCCGATCGCCGCGGGATTGGCAGCCTTGAACAGCAGCAGTCCGATCGGCAACCACGCGAGCGGCGACACCGGCTTGAGCAGACTGATGAGCGGCGCTGCCATCTGATTGAAGAACGCGAAACGACCGGTGACAAAACCAAGCGGAATGCCGACGAGCGCTGCCAATCCGAAGCCCATGCCGACCCGTTTGAGTGACGACAGCACATTCCAGCCGATGCCCTGGTCGTTCGGTCCCTTCTGATAGAAAGGATCCGCGAAGAGGGTGACCGCGGCCTGCCATACCTTGGCCGGTGTCGGCAGTTGCCCGCTCGTGTGCGCGACCAGCTGCCACAACAACCCGAACAGCACCAGTCCGAGAACCGGTGCAAACAGGCGCGCGAGCCAGCCGCGCAGTTCGGCGCGCTTGAGCTCGCGCCGCTGTTCCTCGGGCGTCAAACGCACTACTGGCCGCGTGATCGCCGCCGGCGCGCCGGGGCGCGCAACGTCGTTGGCGGCTTCGCGTGGCGCGCTAGCGCGTTTCGCAGCGACAGCGCCACCCGGATGGCGCGCGCCTGGGCCATGCATCAATGTGGAAGCGTGCATCGGTGCGTCCTCAAGCAAGCGCGCGAATCTTGAAATTGGCGGCGTACTGCGCCGGCTGCTTGCCGTCCCAGACCACGCCATCGACAAGGCGGCTGGTACGCATCGGATCCTTGATCAGCTGCGCCTTGCTCAGCGTCACCGCCTCTTTGTAGAGCTCGATCTGATTGACCTGCTTTGCGACCGCGAGATAGTCGACGTCGTTCTTCAGCAGGCCCCAGCGCCGATGCTGGGTGAGGAACCACATGCCATCGGAGAGATACGGAAACGTCACCGCGCCATCGTTGTAGAACTTCATGTGGTTCGGATCGTCCCAGGTCTTGCCGAGCCCGTTCTGATACCGGCCCAGGATGCGCTGGTTGATCACGTCGACCGAGGTGTTGACGTAACTCTTGTCGGCCACGGTCTCGGCCATTTTCAGGCGGTTCGACAGCGATGCGTCGATCCATCTTCCCGCGTCGATGATCGCGGCGGTCATCGCGCGGGTGGTGTTCGGATTTTTCTGCACGAATTCAGCGGTCGTGCCGAGCACCTTTTCTGGATGGTCCTTCCAGATGTCCTGGGTGGTGATCGCGGTGATGCCGATGCCGTCGGCGATCGCGCGGTGGCCCCACGGTTCGCCGACGCAATAACCGTCCATGTTGCCGACGCGCATGTTGGCCACCATTTGCGGCGGCGGCACGGTGATCATCTTTGCGTCGGTCATTGGATTGATCCCGTTGGCCGCAAGCCAGTAGTACAGCCACATGGCGTGCGTGCCGGTGGGAAAGGTCTGCGCGAAGGTGTATTCACGCTTGTCGCTCGCCATTACCTTGGCCAGCGACGCGCCATCGACGGCGCCTTTGTCGGCGAGCTTCTTCGAGAGCGTGATTGCCTGGCCGTTGTGATTGAGCGTCATCAGCACGGCCATGTCTTTCTTCGGCCCGCCGATGCCCAGGTGCACGCCGTACACGAGTCCATAGAGCACGTGCGCCGCATCCAGTTCGCCGTTGACGAGCTTGTCGCGCACCGCGGCCCAACTTGCTTCCTTGCTCGGCACGATCTTGATGCCGTACTTTTCGTCGAACTTGTTGACCGCCGCCATCACCACCGACGCGCAATCCGTGAGCGGGATGAAGCCGATCTTCACTTCCTTTTTTTCGGGCGCATCGGACCCGCCCGCGTACGCAACGTTGGCCACCGCCTGCACGCCCGCGACCGATATCGCGGCCGCGGCCGATTGTTTGATGAATGCACGGCGCTTCTGGCTCATCGGTCCCTCGTTTCGATCGATCACGCTCACCCCCAATGCAGCGATCCAGGAAAAACAAAAAGGCGTCGCGTCGGACCCGAAAATGCGGAACGGATCCGACGGACGCCTTTGTCCGTGTAGGCGCGCGAGCGCGCCGATCATTCGCCGCGCGGCCTCGTTGCCGCGCGGACTCACAGGTTGCATAGCAACAGCGATGCCAGGCCAGTCCGCGTTGGGCGCGCTTTATTTTTCAAAGAGATAAGTAGGGCGCCACGAACGGCGCGACGACCGGCATATCGCAGTGCACCAGCTAGGGGCGACAAACCGTGCGTGACTGCACCGGTTCTGCACAACGGTTTGCAATGCACCCGTCGCCCCGGCGAAGGCCGGGGTCCAATTTCCAGCGCTGCAATTGGGTCCCGGCCTGCGCCAAGACGACAAATGCCTCAAGACAACATCGATTTGGCGTCGATGATGCGTTCGGCGATCTGTGCGAGCTTGACGCCACGATCCATCGCCATCTTGCGCATCTCGCGATACGCCTGTTCCTCGGATAACCCGCGCGCCTGCATCAGGATGCCCTTCGCTTTTTCGATCTGCTTGCGCGCCTGCAGCTGGCCGCGCGCCGCATCCAGTTCGGCGCGCAGTTCTGCGTCCGTCTCGAAACGCGCCAGCGCAACGTCGAGGATTGGACCTAGCCGTTCGGGCGCAAGTCCTGCGACCACATAGGACGACACGCCGGCGCGAATGGCGCGCTGCATGCGGCTGCGGTCGGGATCGTCCGTGAACAACACGATGGGGCGCGGCGCCGCCTGCGACATCACCGCGATGTGCTCGAGCGTGTCGCGGCTGGGCGAATCGGCGCCGATGATGACCAGGTCGGGATCGAGTTGCGCCACGCTGGCGGCAAGCTCGACGGCCGCATCGAGCACTGCGAGCACTTCAGCGCCGAGCCGGACCAGTTCGTCGCGCAGCAAAGGCAGATGCGGACTGCCGTCATCGACAAGCAGCACGCGCAGCGGCGAGGCAGGGCCAGGATCAGTCACGGATAAGGCAGGTGCAAGAGTTCAGACCAGCGCCTGGACCGGACTCCGGCCCGACCGCCCTCTTCTCGCAAATCACGTGCCCGCGCTACATTCGCGGGCGCCGGTTCGAAACGTAGACCCGGCCGGAGCCGTCCATGCGCCTGATCACCGACGCCGAAGTAGCCGAGCTTGTCACCATGCGGGAGGCGATCCACGCGATGGCGGCGGCGTTCGAGCAGTTCGGCAACGGCGCCGGTTCGATCGCGCCGCGGGTGCGTGCGTCCAGCCTGCACGGGGGCACGACCACCATGCTTTCTGCGCTCGGTGCGGCGCTGCCGGCGAGTGGTGTGCTCGGTGCCAAGGTGTACGCAACGGTGAACGGGCGTTTCAACTTCGTGATCGTGCTGTTTTCGGCGCGCACCGGCGAGGCACTCGCAACCATCGAGGCGAACGAGATCACACGCCTGCGCACCGCGGCTGCCAGCGCGGTAGCGCTGCAGCACCTCGCGCGGCGCGAAGCTTCGGTGTTAACCCTGTTCGGCACCGGCGTGCAGGCGCGCGCCCATGCCGAGGCGTTCCTGCTCACCTGGCCGTTCAAGGACGTGCTGGTGGCGAGCGGCAGTGACGCCCATGGCCTGGCGCAGTTCATCGCGACCGAGTTCGGCGTGCACGCGCGCGCGGCCGATAGCGCCGACGCGGTGCGCGCCGCGGATGTGATCTGCACCTGCACGCGCGCGACCGAACCGCTGTTCGACGGCGCATGGGTCAAACCCGGTGCGCTGGTTGCCGCGATCGGTGCCAGCAAGCCGCAGGCGCGCGAGCTGGACGACACATTGCTTCAGCGCGCCGACCTGATCGTGGTCGAATGGCTGACTGCCGCCTACGCGGAGGCAGGCGAATTCGTCCGCGCTGCCGAAGGGATCCTGGACGCCACCCGTGTTGTCGAACTCGGCAAGCTGCTGGTGCACGGCACGCCGTATACGCGGCGGGCTAGCGACGTCGTGATCTACAAGTCGGTCGGCATCGGCCTCGAGGACGTCGCGCTGGCAAACCTCGTCTGGCAGCGTGCGCAATAAGGGAGTAACTCGAATGCCGTTCCGTCGCGACCTGATTTCACTGATCGCCGTCACAGTCGTATCAACCTTGCCGTTTGTTGCCGCCGCACAGCGCGGGCCAGGCGCCGCGACCACGGGCGAAATCCGCGCCTACATCGCGCGCCTCGAGCTGCAACGCACCCAGCTCAGGAGCGAGGCCACGCGCAAGGACTCGGAGCGACGCGAACTGGAACAGCAGCTCGAGCGCGTGCGGCGCGATCAGCAGGTGCTCGATCAGCAGTTGGCAGGCACGGACCTGCAGATTCGCCAGCTCGAGCAGGCGCTGATCCAGCCGCGTTAGGTCGGAGCGCCCGCATGTGCGGTCGCTACGACCTTTCCGAGAATCCGGCCTCGATCAAGGCGAAGTTCGCGGTTCCTTCGGTGCCGGACTTCCGGCCCAGCCTTGACGTACGGCCGACTGAGCTCAATCCGATCATCCGCCTGAATCGCCCGCGCGACGCCCGCGAGTGCGCGCTGGCGCGCTGGGGTCTGGTTCCATCGTGGGCCAAGGATCTTAGTTTTGGTACCCGCTGCATCAACGCACGCGCCGAATCTCTCGCCACTGCATCGGCATTCCGCGGCGCCTACGAGGCGCGCCGCTGCCTGGTTCCGGCGAGCGCTTTTTACGAGTGGAGCGGGCCCAAGGGCAAACGCATCAAATGGCGTGTCGTGCTGAAGGACGAGCCGCTGTTCGCGCTCGCCGGGCTGTGGGAGTGGTGGAAGGATCGCGACCGCGACGATCCGCCGGTCCATAGCTACACCATCGTAACCACCGACGCCAACGCCGCGCTGGTACACATCCACGACCGCATGCCGGTCATCCTGGCGCCGAAGGACTACGCCCGCTGGCTGGACGCCAAACAGGATGTGACCGACCTGATGACGCCTTACCCGGAAGAACACGTGCGCTTCACGTCCGAATAACGCGGTCGGCGGCGACACGCTTCAGGTACGAGTGGTTGCGATAACAGCGCCTTTCCTGCGCTGGTGCTCGCTGCGCATGCCTCTTGCTACCACTGCAGCCTGGAACCCGTCGCCGCACGTTTGCGCGATCAGGCGCGTTTCCGCGCTTGAAGGCGCCAAGTCTCGCGGCGTAATGTGATCGTGCGCGGCGCGGTTCGGTCGTGCCATCTACAACGGCGGAGCACGTGATGGGCGCAGGACCCGGACGTTGGCTGCTCGCCCTGCTGCTCCTGATCGGGACGCAGGCGTTTGGGGCGTATCCCGATAAGCCCATCACGCTGATCGTTCCGTTTGCCGCGGGCGGGCCGACCGATACGCTCGCGCGGTTGCTCGCCGAGGCGATGACACGCGATCTGGCGCAACCGATCGTGGTCCAGAACGTTGGTGGCGCTGGCGGGACGGTCGGTGCGGCGAGGGCGGCCAAATCCCCGAATGACGGCTACACGCTGCTGCTCAACCACATGGGTCAGGCGACGGCGCCGGCGCTGTATCCGAAGCTTTCGTACGATCCGCTGGTCGATTTCCAGCCGATCGGGCGCGTTGCCGATGTACCGATGACGCTGGTCGGACGCGACAACCTGCCCGCGCGCGATCTCAAGGAGCTCCTCGCCTGGATCCGCGCCAACGGCAAAAAGGTCACCTTCGCCCATGCCGGGCGCGGCGCCGTGTCGCATCTGTGCGCGCTATTGCTGATGAAGTCGCTCGGCGTGCAGATGACACCCGTCGCGTACAAAGGCACCGGGCCGGCGATGACGGATCTGCTGTCGCATCAGATCGATCTGATGTGCGATCAGACGACCAATACGTCGGCGCAAATCCGCGGCGGCCAAGTCAAGGCCTACGCGGTGACGACAAAAACTCGCGTCGCGAGTTTGAAGGACGTACCGACCTTCGCCGAGAGCGGATTGCCGAACGTCGAGCTTACGGTCTGGCACGGTCTTTATGCGCCGAAGGCA
>DASQAE010000017.1:0-4201 GCA_035635915.1 Burkholderiaceae bacterium
TGCCTTCGGCATCAACAAGGACACCATCGAGGCGATGGTGCGCGACATTGGCGAGGTCGTGAAGCTCGGCGTCGAACTCGCGATCGTCATCGGCGGCGGCAACATCTTCCGTGGCGTCGCGCTCGGCGCCGACGGCATGGATCGGGCGACTGCCGACTACATGGGCATGATGGCTACCATCATGAACGCGATGGCGCTGCAGGACGCCATGCGCCGCGCCGGCATCGAAGCGCGTGTGCAATCGGCGCTCAACGTTGAGCAGGTGGTCGAGCCGTACATCCGTCCCAAGGCGATGCGCTATCTGGAAGAGGGCAAGGTCGTCATCTTCGCCGCTGGCACCGGCAATCCGTTCTTCACCACCGACACCGCGGCCGCACTGCGCGGTTCCGAGGTCGGCGCGCAAATCGTATTGAAGGCGACCAAGGTGGATGGTGTGTACACCGCCGATCCGAAGCGTGATCCGACTGCCACGCGTTACAGCCGCCTTACGTTCGACGAGGCCTTGAACCGCAAGCTGCAGATCATGGATGCGACGGCGTTCGCACTGTGTCGCGACCAGAAACTGCCGATCAAGGTGTTCAACATCATGAAGCCCGGTGCGCTACGGCGCATCGTCCTCGGCGAGGACGAGGGCACGCTGGTGCACGTCTGACCGCCGAACGTCTCGAACCAGGACGAGCCGCAGAGGAGCCGCAGCGATGAACATGGCCGAAATCCGCAAGACCACCGATCAGAAGATGCAAAAGTCCGTGGAGGCGCTCAGGCACGATCTTGCCAAGATCAGGACCGGGCGTGCGCATACCGGACTGCTCGATCACATCCAGGTCGACTACTACGGCTCGATGGTGCCCATCAACCAGGTCGGGCAGGTCGGGCTCGCAGACGCGCGCACGATCACGGTGCAGCCCTTTGAAAAAAAAATGGTGCAGGCGGTGGAAAAGGCGATCCGTGACTCAGACCTTGGCCTGAATCCGGCCTCGCATGGCGACGTGATCCGGGTTCCGATGCCGGCGCTTACCGAAGAGCGGCGCAAGGAGCTGACCAAGGTTGTGCGTCACGAAGGGGAAACCGCGCGCGTTGCGGTACGCAATCTGCGCCGCGATGCGAACACACACCTGAAGGACCTGCTCAAGAAAAAGGAAGTTGCCGAAGACGAAGAGCGGCGCGCCCAGGACGACGTGCAAAAGATGACCGATCGGTACGTGGCGGAGATCGACAAGCTGGTAGCCGAGAAGGAAAAGGAAATCCTGACCGTTTGAGGCAGGGTTCCCTTTTTTCGCCGGTTGTCGCACGTGACTCACCGATCTGCCGTGGAGCCGCCGCAGCACGTTGCCGTGATCATGGATGGCAATGGTCGTTGGGCTACCCGCCGCCACCTGCCACGTGTGGCTGGCCATTCGCGTGGGGTCGACGCCGTGCGCAGCACGATCGAAGCCTGCGGCAAAGCCGGCGTGCACTACCTCACATTGTTTGCCTTCAGCTCCGAAAACTGGCGCCGCCCTCAGGACGAAGTTTCGACATTGATGCGCCTGTTCGTATCGGCGTTGCAGAAGGAAGTGGGCAAGCTGATCGAAAACGGCGTACGCATGCGGGTGGTTGGCCGCGTCGATGATTTTGATGCGCCGCTGCGCGCGTTGATGCGCGAGGCCGAAGAGCAGACGGCCGCGAACGATCGCCTGCATCTGACCATCTGTGCCAGCTATGGCGGTCGCTGGGACATTATGCAGGCCATGCAACGGCTGCTGCGCGCGCGCCCGCAACTGGCACAAGCGCCGGAGGCGATCACTGAAGATGACCTGGCGCCTTATCTTGCGCTTGCCTTTGCTCCCGAGCCTGACTTGTTGATCCGCACCGGCGGCGAGCAGCGCATCAGCAACTTCCTGCTCTGGCAGCTTGCTTACACCGAGTTGTATTTCACCGATCTGCTGTGGCCGGACTTCGATACCAAGGCCCTTGATGCAGCGCTCGCCTGGTACCAGAGCCGCGAGCGTCGTTTTGGACGTACCAGCGCACAGGTGGCGGCGGCTGCGAGCTGAAGCCGAGCATGCTCCGGACGCGCATCATCACCGCTGTTGTTCTGCTTCTCCTTCTGGTCGGCGCGCTGGCGCTTGGCCCCCCTGTCTTTGCGACGTTCATAGCGATCGCGTTCGGCGCCGCCGCCTTCGAGTGGCTACGGTTCGCGGCGTGGTCGACACCTGCGGCGGTTGCAGGCGGCGTCATCGGCGCCATCGTGCTGATCGCACTCCAGTGGTTCGGTCTGGACCTTACCGGCTCGATGCTCGTTGCCATCGCGGGTGCGACTGCGTTTGTCTGGCTGGTGATCGCGTTCTGGTTGGCCTACGCGGAAAGAAACAACCGGCTGGTTCTGAACAACGGCGCGATCGCCGCACTCGCCCCGATCCTGCTCGGCGGCGCCTGGTTTTCGCTTCTTGCTCTGTACCAGCACGGCGCACTGTTCCTGTTTTCAACCCTCGCCGTGGTCTGGATCGCTGACATTGCGGCCTACTTCGCTGGGCGTGCCTTCGGGAAGCGCAAACTTGCACCGCATATCAGCCCAGGAAAGACTTGGGCTGGGGCAGTAGGAGCCGTGGTGGCGGTGTTGATGGTGGGCTTGGCGGTGTGGCTTGGATGGCCCGGCGGGAGGACTTTTTCCAACTCACTGTTCGCGCGTGCGCCGCTTGTTGCCGTGCTGACCCTCGCGCTGCTGGTGGTCGTTTCGATTGTCGGTGACCTGTTCGAAAGTTTGCTCAAGCGACACGCAGGCATGAAGGACAGCAGCGGGCTTTTGCCAGGACACGGCGGCGTGCTCGACCGGATCGACGCTCTGCTCCCGGTACTGCCTGCCGCGGTGCTGATCGAGGGGCTTCTGTGAAACACGGCGTTGCGATCCTCGGTGCAACCGGATCGATCGGCAAAAGCGCGCTCGA
The DNA here is from genome assembly GCA_035635915.1 of Burkholderiaceae bacterium. GTDB lineage: Bacteria > Pseudomonadota > Gammaproteobacteria > Burkholderiales > Burkholderiaceae_F > JAKANT01. The sequence goes on from DASQAE010000017.1 coordinate 2,928, forward strand.
CGTTATCGAGCGCCATCCTGATCGCTTCCGTGTGGTGGCGTTGACGGCGCACTCGAGCGTATCGGCGCTTGTGGCGCTGTGCGCGCGGGTTCGTCCCGACTTTGCGGTGATCGCCGATCCTGCCCGCGAGAGCGCGCTGCGCGAAGGCCTCGCGGCGGCAGGTCTGCCAACAGAGTGCCTCGGCGGTGCCGCAGCGCTTTCAAGCGCGGTCACTGCGCCAGGCGTCGACACCGTCATCGCCGCCATCGTCGGCGCCGCCGGCCTGGTTCCAACGCTTGCGGCGGCGCGTGCAGGCCATCGCATCCTGCTTGCGAACAAGGAAGCGATCGTCTGCGCCGGCGGTTTGCTGATGGATGCGGTGCGCACGGGCGAAGCGCAACTGCTGCCGCTTGACAGCGAACACAGCGCGATTCATCAGTGCCTTGCCGGCGCCGCCGGTACACGGGGCGGCGTGCGGCGTCTGATTCTCACCGCTTCCGGCGGCCCATTCCGAACGCGGACCGAACTTTCGGAGGTAACGCCCGAGCAGGCCTGCGCTCATCCCAACTGGGTGATGGGGCGCAAGATTTCGGTCGACTCGGCGACCCTGATGAACAAAGGTCTCGAGGTGATCGAAGCGAGCTGGCTGTTCGGCTTCGCCCCGGCGAACATCGATGTCGTGGTTCATCCGCAAAGCGTCGTGCATTCGATGGTGGAATTCGTGGACGGGTCGGTGCTGGCTCAACTGGGCACTCCGGACATGCGCACACCGTTGGCGTACGCACTTGCGTTTCCCGAACGCGTGGCAAGCGGCAGCGACACGCTCGACTTTCTGGCGCTCGGCGCGCTGACTTTCGAGGCGCCGGACTATGCGCGCTTTCCATGTCTGCGCCTGGCCTATGACGCATTGCGAGCCGGCCCGGCGGCTTGCGTCTGGCTGAACGCCGCCAACGAGATGGCGGTCGATGCGTTTCTTGCGCGCCGGCTCTCGTTTCTCGGCATCGCGCGTGTGATCGAAGCGACACTCGAGCAGGCGCCCTTGCAGGCGCCGCATTCGATTGACGAAGTGTTACAAGGCGACGCGTCCGCGCGGCGCAAGGCGGGCGCGTTGATCGAGCGGTCCGCGTAACATCGAGCCATGGTCGTAGTTCTTCTCAAGATCCTCGCTTTCGTCGTCGTCCTCGGCATTCTGATCCCCGTGCATGAGTACGGGCACTTCTGGGTGGCGCGCCGCTGCGGCGTCAAGGTGTTGCGCTTCTCGATCGGGTTCGGGCGGGCGATCTGGCGCCGCGTAT
>DASQAE010000018.1:0-3720 GCA_035635915.1 Burkholderiaceae bacterium
GGTGGCCTGCGCAGCCTGTTACGACGATCCGAAGGAGCGAGCGCATGCCCTGGGGCCGATTTTCCGCACGGTGTTCTGGCATTCGATCGCCGGCGCGGCGGTGATCGGCTTGATCGCGCTGCTGCAGGCGTACGTGTTCCCGGGAGTGATACCGATACCGCCGCTTGCCAAGTGACGCGCGCGCCGCTGTACGTCGCCTGCGCTCAGTCGACGCGGTAGCGCACCTGCAGGCGCGCGCTTGTGAGCGGATCGCTCTCGCGCGCGGCGCTCGCGTTGCGCCGCACGTTCAAGGGAACGTACAGAACCTCGGCAGCGACGCTCCATTTGGCCCCGAGGTCATAACTGGTGCCGAGGGTGAAGTAGCGCTGGTAGCCGCGTGCAAAAAGATGCGAAACATCGCGCACGCCATCGGTAAGCGCGTCCACTTGCACGTCCAGGTCGGTGCGCACCAAACCCAAGCCACCATACAAGCGCCAAGCGCCCGTTTTCCAGGCTGCGGTCAGGTCGCTGCCGTAGTAGTTCAGATCGAAGCGGTCGCGCGAAGCTGCGCGACAGTCGTACGGGTTGAGCGTGGGATCCGCAACATTGGCGAGCTGCTTCGGGCACGTGATGTCGCCGCGGACGGACCCGTGCTGGCCGAATGCGCGCAGCGACAGCGACCACGAGGGGCGATCGATCAACCGGCGCCCGAACGCGAGGTCGACCAGATTGTGCGCGTGCGTGCCGTTGATCACGACTGGCGGCGTGAACGCGAATTCAGCCACCCAGTCCTGCGGCAGGCCCAGTGTCACGCGGAGCCTGCCGAACACCGGCGATTTGTTCAGGTCTTCGAGCTTGGTGCCGTCGAAACCGATGCGACGCTGAGTGTCGTTCAGGCGCGGAATGTGGCCCAACTCGGCGGCCAGGTCCCAGCGCCATGCGGCGAGCGCCGGAACCTCGCCAAACGAGGTCAGGAATGTAGTCGCGGCAAAGTAGTTCATCGCCCAGGCCTCCGGGCGATCGGAGGCGAGATGTTCCTCGCCTCCGCTGAGCGGTTGGGGCTGCGCTGTGCAGGTAATGGCAACGATGGCGACCGCAAACAGCGCGCGCTCGAGCGCGCTCGCCACCTTGCATCGGAGATGTCGATGCACTACGCGCAATTCACCGTCACATCGTGCGAGTGGCTGGGCGTACCGCCGATGGTCGAAGTGACCACCACCGCGCTCATGGCCTTGATCATCTGGAGTTGCGCCGGCGTCAGCGTCACCGTGTGATCGTGGGTCGCCGAACCCAAGATACTGTAGGTCTTGGCGACCATCGAATCCGTGTCCGCGGCCGGAATGGTGAGCGTATGACCGTGGTTGGCGCTGATCGCAGTCGCGCCACAGGTAAGCGTTCCAGGCGGAGGCGGCGCGGGCGGAGGCGGAGCCGGCGTCGATGAGTAGCCACCGCCGCCACCTCCACAGGCGACGAGCACGACGGCAAGCGCACTACCGCCTGCGCTGGCGAACAGCAACTGTCTTCGACTCTTGTCCATCCATTTCTCCTCTTTGGAACCGTTGCGGCGCGACGGTTTCCGCCTCGGTTAATCCCGCGCAAGACGCTTTTGGTTCATCGCGCGGCCGCACTTGCTAGCGCGTTCGCGGCAACCCAGGCGGCGGAAGCCGGCGCGGCCTGTTTTCTGAAGCGAAGCTGACGCAACGCAATCCATCACGCCGTTGCGGGACACGTGGAGCAGGTTGACGCTTGAACCTGTTAACGCCATCACGGAATGAACTGAATTTGCGTGCAGGACTACAACCTCGATTCGATGCCGACGTCCCAGGAACCTTTGGCTTTAGCAGCGTCTCCGCCTGCGTTGTCGTGCAGTTCAGCGAGCGAAATCGAGTTGCTGGCGCTTGTTGCTCGCGGCGACCGCGGTGCGTTCGAGCGCCTGTATCGCGTTTACCTGCCGCGCCTGACGCGTTTCTTGCGCCAGCTGACACACCGGCCGCAGGCCGTGGAAGAGGCGATCAACGACACGATGCTGGTGGTGTGGCGCAGGGCATCGAGCTACAGCAACGAGTCGAAGGTATCGACGTGGATCTTTGCCATCGCTTACCGCAAAGGCCTGAAGGTGCTCAACCGGTTCGATGATCCGGTTGCCGACGACAACGATTGGACGCGCCCGGACGAGAACGGCACGGAAAGCAGAGTGATGCAGCATCAGTTGCACCAGGTGCTCGGTGAGGCGATGGCGCAGGTTTCGGCCGAGCAGCGTGCGGTGATCGAGCTCACCTACTATCAGGGATGTGCCTACCGCGAGATCGCGGAGATCATGGGTTGCCCCATCGACACGGTGAAGACGCGGATGTTTCATGCGCGGCGCCGGTTGCGGCAACTGTTGGCCGAGCGGCGGGAGGACCTGCCGTGACCAAGGGGGCACCATGAGCGGTCAGGTGCTCGGCTTCGTCCGGTCGGGGCACCGCATGGTCTTCGACTTGTTGCCGTGGTTTGTCAACGGAACACTCGAGCAAGCCGAACGCGTGCTGGTCGAACAGCACCTGCCGGAGTGCGCCGCGTGCCGGCGCGAGCTCGACTGGTTGCAGCAACTCGGCAGCGCCTATGTGCAGAGCGAACTCGCCGTCGACAGCGTAGGTGCGTTTGCCCGTTTTGAACCGCAGTTGGAGTCGAAGGAAACGCGCACTGAAACCAACGTGCCGCCGCGCGGCTGGCTGTACGGGCTGCTCACTGCAAACTCGCCTTGGCTGAAGATTGCCGTCGCCATGCAGTTTGGCGTGATCGTGGCGCTCGGCTGGGCGCTTGCCGCGCGCGAGCCGCCTCAATATCGCACTCTAGGCGCTACCCAGAAGTCGATGCGCGCCGCCGGCAGCCTCATCGTCGTATTCGAGCCCGCGACCCGTGAAAGCGAGGTGCGCCGCATCCTGCGCGAGGCCGGGGCGCGTGTCGTTGACGGGCCCACGGCCGCAAACGGTTATGTGCTCGAGGTCGACAGCAGGCCGGGCCTGGCTTTAGCGGCACTGCGCGGCGAGCCTGCAGTGGTCCTGGCCGAGCGGTTGCAGGCGGAGCGTGTCCGATGATCCGTCTTGCGCAAGTTGTATTGACGCTGCTTGTCCTGGTCGCGGCGCCGTGTCGGGCGCAGCCGGCGGATGTCGACCCGCGCACCGCGGCGATCGACCGGCAGATCCTGGTGATGGTCAGGATGCCGGCGCCGCACTTCCGCCCTGGCGCCAACTATGCCGGCAGCTACGACGTGACCTTTGGCCGCGAGGCGCGCCGCCGCACCGCTGCCGACCTCGCCCGCAAGCACCATCTGAAGATGGTGACCGATTGGCCGATGCCCTCGCTCGGCATCGAGTGCTACGTGATGGAAGTTGCCGCGGGCGCCGATGCGACGCAGGTGGCCGATGCAGTGTCGCAGGACGGGCGCGCCGAATGGGCGCAGCCGATGCGCCTGTTCCGGTCGCTCGGGTACGACGATCCGCTTTATCCGCTGCAGCCTGTTGCGTCTGCGTGGCAGCTCCACGAGCTGCATCGAGTATCGACCGGGCGCCGCGTGCTGATCGCGGAGATCGACAGTGGCGTGGAGCAGAACCATCCCGACCTGATCGGACAGGTTGAGTCGGTCGAGAATGTGGTCGATGCGGGCCGCTACCAGGCCGAGTCGCACGGGACAGCGGTGGCCGGCATTGTCGCTGCGATCGCCGACAACCGCACCGGAATCGCGGGTGTTGCGCCTGG
>DASQAE010000019.1:0-2572 GCA_035635915.1 Burkholderiaceae bacterium
CCGCCTTTGCTTGCAGCTGGGAAGCGAGCGCCGGCTCGATCTCGCTCGCGGTGTAGTCGCGCGCCGCCTGGGCGCTGTCCATCAAAAGATGCGCTACTCCGATCGCGTCGTCGCGCGCTTCGTCGCGCATCGCGGCGCGCGACAGGAAAACCGCGGCCACGAGGAAGCACACGAAACTGGCGCACAGCCATAAATTGATCCGTGCCAACAGGGTCATCTACTTCTCCCCAAGCCCCCGCTGGAGTGTACGGCCCGGCTACGCGATGGTTGTCAGCTTCCGTGCAGAAATCAGCCAGCGCCTTCGATCACCTCGACCAGGATCCGAGCGGCCGCCGTGCATTGCTCGCGCGTTACGTCGAGGTGTGTCACTGCCCGGATGGTCCGCGCGCTGAATGCGAACACCAGCACGCCGCGCTCACGCGCCCGGGCGACCACGGTTGCTGCATCCGGAGCATCGGGGGAAAGACCGAAGACGATGATGTTCGTCTGCACGGTCGCAAGATCCAACAGCACGTAACGGCTTTGCACCAGGCGTTCGCCGATCAGACGCGCATTCGCATGATCGTCGGCAAGCCGCTGCATGTGATGGTCGAGTGCGTACAGGCCGGCGGCGGCCATGATGCCGACCTGCCGCATCGCGCCACCCAACATGCGGCGCTGGCGAATCGCACGCTCGATAAGGTCCGGCGGGCCGGCGAGCAACGATCCGCCTGGCGCGCCCAGCCCTTTGGAAAGGGAGACGGCGACGAGATCGAACGGCGCGGCGAGTTCGCTCACGCTTCGTCCGCTCGCGATTGCGGTGTTCCAGAGTCGTGCGCCGTCGAGGAACGTCGCAATCGAGCGCTCGCGCGCAGCGGCGCAGATGCGCACAGCCTCGGCTTGCGGAAAGATCACGCCGCCCGCGCGGTTGTGCGTGTTTTCGATTTCGACCAGCGTGGTCGGCGGGTAGATCGGATGGCCGCGCGGTTTGCAGGCGGCAACGAACTCCTCGGCGGTGAAAACGCCGCGTGTGCCGACCTCGGTGAACTGCACGCCGGCGTTGGCCGCGCTGCCGCCGGTCTCATGCCAAACCGCGTGGCACTCGCGGCTGGCGATTACATCGTCGCCCCGCTGCGTGAGCACGCGCAGCGCCACTTGATTGGCCATCGTTCCGCTCGGCAACCACAGCGCCGCTTCCTTACCGAGCAGCGTGGCGACTCGCTGCTGCAACTCGTTCGTGGTCGGGTCTTCGCCGTACTGGTCGTCGCCGACGGCAGCGCGGGAAATCGCCGCGCGCATCGCATCGGTGGGGCGCGTGACGGTGTCGGAACGCAGGTCGATTGGGGTCGGGCTTGTCATCGGGGTCATCCGGCGATTTTGAGCAAAGGTCAGGCAAAACCGATGCGACGCCTGGGCTGCGCTTTGCGTGCGTCGTCTTGCGCAATCAATTGCTTGATGGCATCGAATACGACCGTGAACTGCTCATCGTACTTTTTCTCCATTGCCTCGATCTTGTGGGCGAGATCACGGTTCGAATCCATCAAGCGGCGCAGCTGCACGAAGGTGCGCATGATGGCAATGTTCACTTGCACGGCTCGAGGCGAGCGCAGCACGCTGGACAGCACGGCCACGCCTTGCTCGGTGAAGGCGTAAGGGAGGTACTTGATATTCTGGCCTGGCTTCTCCGCGGGTGAGCTGAAACATGAAGTCGCTGGGGAATCGCTCGATATTGCGTTTGACGGCTTGATTGATTCACGACACGCTGGCGCAATCACCCGCGATGGCGGCTGTGGCGATGTGAGGGTCGCCGCTATCAATCGCAGCACGTGGCCTGCTCGACGCCGGCGCTGCCGCCCCGATCTGTTGGAAGGCGTATTGCCGTGAGCATGTCACTCACACGCACGAACTTTTCCGCGACTTTCTGCCTAGCTCGTCCCCGTTCGATCTCAGCACGCTCAATGGCGAGCCAATCGTCGAACGAAACCACTTGCAGCTTCATGCGGTGAAGGTGCTCTGATAACGCACTGCGACCTGGCCTGGGCGCGTCGAGAAGCGGCAGATCCTCGATCAAGCGCGATATCGTTTCTTCGCTATCCAAACGATTGGTGCCGATGATCCCGGTGCAGCCTCTCTTGATCCAACCGGTGGCATACAGTCGCAATAGCCGTTCGCCTGATCCGTCGACTATGCGCCCTTCACGATTGCGAATCACGCCGCGCCGATCGTCGAAAGGAAGCCCAGGCAACTCCGTGCCGCGGTAGCCGACGCTTCTGAAGAGCATGTCGACAGGCAAGTCGCTGCGCTCCCCGGTTGGCGACGCGACCTGCGCCATTGGGTCACCTTCCAGCCGCTGCCGTTCCAGGACCACCCCTCGCAAGCGATCGTCGCCGTTCAGAGCAACCGGGGCCTGCTGGAAGTCGAGATAGATCGGTCGATTTCCTTCGAGCGGCCGCGCAGCGAACGCCTTGAGAATCTCGACATTCCTCTGCTCGTTGGTCGCGGTCGGTTTCTGCAGTTCAACCAGACTTGCTTGATTGAATTGCAGGGCCGCCGGCTCGATCACAGGCCGCCAGCCTGGCAGTGATCCAAGTTC
>DASQAE010000020.1:0-2111 GCA_035635915.1 Burkholderiaceae bacterium
GTTGACCGCCAGGATCGAAGCAAAGATGACGAGGAACGCGATCGCCGCCAGCAACGGCCAGCCGAAGCGCAGCGGCGCCCCCTCGACGACCACGGCGAGCGGCGCCAGCACCAGCAGGGTCGCGGTGAACTGCACCAAGGACGCGGCGCGCAGATCCACCGTCGGACAGAAGGCGCGCTGATACAGCGTCCCGATCGTGATCGCGGCCAGCGCGGTCAGCACCGCGGCGGCCGCACCGGCGGGGATCGCGCGAATGTCGATCTTGTGCCACACCACGAGCGCGACTCCCGCCAACCCTGTGAACACGCCGAGCCATTGTGCCGAGCGCAGCCGTTCGTTGAGGAGTGCGGCGGCGATAACTGCCGTGACCAGCGGTTGCGCCGCAAGTACCAGCGCGGTGACGCCGGCGGACATGCCGAGGTACTGCGAGTAGTGGCTGGCGCCCAGGTTGGCCGCATGCATCAGCAGTCCGGCGACGACGACGTGCAGCCACGCGACCGCGCTCACCGGCCAGCGCAGCGGCTCGCGCTGCTGCCAGTAGAACGCGAGCGGCAGGAGTACGCACAGTCCGGCGGCAAAGCGCAACGACAGGAACGTGAACGGCGGCACGTACTGCAGGCCGGTTTTTGACGCGATGTAGCCGGACCCCCAGACCGCCACGAAAAACCAGGCTAGGACCGGTGACGCGGTGAGCAGCGAGCTTGTTTGCATTTCGAGCGCTGCATTGTCGCAAAACCCCTTGACGCCAAACGCACGATCGATGGCCTTGGCCTATCGCGCTGGTTGAGACATTCAATTGGAAAGGACGACGCACCGTCGCCATAGTCTGTTCATCAAGCGATCAACGCTTCAACCTGAAGGACTGATTGATGAAAACCGTAGGCCAGAAACTCGACCCGTTCCGCGTCACCGGCGTCAAACCGGGCTTCAACCAGCATGAGGAAAACGGCGTGTCTGCGTTCGAAGTCATCACGCAGACATCGTTTCCCGGCAAGTGGAAGGTCATTTACTTTTATCCCAAGGACTTCACTTTCGTCTGCCCGACCGAGATCGTGGGCTTTGCCCGGCTTGCCGCCGAGTTCGAGGAGCGCGATGCGGTGCTGCTCGCCGGCAGCGCGGACAACGAGTTCGTGAAACTGGGATGGCGGCGCGATCACAAGGACCTGGACCGCCTGAACCACTGGATGTTCGCGGACGTGACCGGATCGCTGATCGACAGCCTCGGCGTCCGCGACACGCAAGCCGGCGTGCCGTTGCGGGCGACGTTCATCGTCGACCCGGACAACGTAATCCAGCACGTTTCGGTCAACAACCTGAACGTGGGCCGGAGCCCGGAGGAAGTGCTGCGGGTCCTGGATGGGTTGCAAACCGACGAGTTGTGCCCGTGCAACCGCGCAGTCGGAGCGGCAACGCTTACGACACCGGCGCCCGGCGCGACGCTGAACTAAGGAGCTGCCGATGAACGCGGTCAACGAGATCAAGAGTCTGATCCCGGACTATGCGAAAGACGTGCGGCTGAACCTCGACAGCACGATCGCACGGTCCACGCTGCCAATCGCCGAGGCACTCGGCGTTGCGCTTGCGGCTGCCTATGCGACGCGCAACGCGCGCCTGGTTGGTTTGCTGCGTTCGGCCGACGAACTGCCGCCCGACCAGGCGAACGCCGCGCTGACCGCGGCGGCGCTGATGGGCATGAACAACGTCTGGTATCCGTTCGTCGAAATGGCGGGCGATGCCGAGCTCAAGACGCGTCCGGCGCAACTGCGCATGCAGGCCTACGCCACTCACGGCGGCGTCGAGAAGCGGTTGTTCGAGCTGTACGCGCTGGCGGCGAGCATCGTCGGCAAGTGCCACTTCTGCGTGCAGTCGCACTACGCGCTGCTCAAGCAAAGCGGCATGAGCGTGGATCAGCTGCGCGACGCCGGCCGTATCGCCGCGGTTGTGGCGGCAGCCGCGAATGCGATCGAAGTCGCAAGCGGGGTTGCTGAACTGGAACTTGCATCGGCGGCGTAAACGCTGGTTGCGCCTTGCGGCCCCCACCCAACCCTCCCCCGCGAAGCGGGGGAGGGAGTTCAAAATTTTCACTGCTCGAGCTTGATGCCCTGGCGTTT
>DASQAE010000021.1:0-2679 GCA_035635915.1 Burkholderiaceae bacterium
ACGGAGAAACGTGGCATCGACATTCCGTTCGTGCAGCCGAACTTCGAGACCAACGTGCCTGGAATTTTTATCGCCGGCGAGCTCGGCGGCATGGGCCTCATCCGTAAGGCGGCCGAGCAGGGACGTCAGGCTCTCGAGTCGATTCGCGGGCGCAAAGGCGGTAATCCGGATCTCGACGTCGTCATCGTTGGTGCGGGTCCCGCTGGCCTTTCCGCCGGCTTGGGCGCGGTCCAGTACAAGCTGCGTTACAAGATCCTCGAGCAGGAAGACTCGCTCGGTGGTGCGATCTATCACTACCCACGCAACAAGATCGCGATGACGGCACCGGTGAAGTTGCCTCTGATCGGCAACGTGTGCATGGGTGAGATCACCAAGGAGAAGCTGCTCGACTTCTGGCAGTCGGCGGTCAAAAAGACCAGCGTCAACATCACGCTCAACGAGAAGATGGAGAACACCGAGCCCCAGAATGGCGGCTTTGTGGTCAAGACCAACAAGGGCTCGTACTCGACGCGTTCAGTATTGCTTGCGATCGGACGGCGCGGTTCGCCGCGCAAACTCGGGGTGCCGGGGGAAGAGTTGCCGAAGGTCGTTTATCGCCTCATCGATCCCGAGCAGTATCGGGGGATGGCAGTGCTCGTCGTCGGCGGCGGCGACAGCGCTCTGGAGGCCGCGATCGCGGTGGCGGAGCAGCCTGGGTCGACCGTCGCGATTTCTTATCGCAGCGTTGCGTTCGCGCGCGTGAAGGAGCGCAATCGCCAGCGGCTTGCCGAACATGAGCAGGCAGGCCGCGTGCGCGTCCTCTTTAATACGACAGTAAAGAGCGTTGCCGCCAAAGAGGTGATGCTCGAACTCGACCAAGCCGAACAGAAGTTGCCGAACGATATCGTCATCGTCTGCGCCGGCGGCGAACTGCCAATACCGCTGCTGCAGAAAATCGGCATCTCGTTCGAGACCAAACACGGCACCGCGTGATTCCTCGCGTGCGCGCGGAATGACGCCTGCTAGTGCAGCTTGTATTCGATCAATTCGAGTTGCGTCGCTTCCTCTTGCACACCGGCGACTTTGGTCGACACCGAGTACTTGACGATGCGCTTGACGTCGGGCGCGTACCAGACGATGTGCTCGGCGGTAATCGGTCCGCGTGCCGGAGTACGGCCACGCGCCTGGCCGCTCAGAACGAGTTTGATGGCGCGAAACCGCCCTGCCTGCACGATCACGTCTTCCTCGCCCGCCACGCTCGCTTTCAATGGAACGTCGACCTTGTCGATGCGGCGCTGCTGGTCACCGATACGCTGGCCCGGTCGCAATAGTCCGCTTGCGTGCAGGTACGGCGAGAACTCGGGCGGCGTGAGCTCCAGGCCAGGGAGCGTGCGAAAGCCCGGCTTGAGCGGCACAAAGGTCGAACGCACCTTCGGATCGGAGGTCGAGGTCCACGTTTCGGCAACACCGCCCTCGGTTACGTCGTCGACGGTTGCGGTGACGAAAAGATCGCCGAGCATGAAGCGATCCTGCACACGGTAGCGCCACGTGTCGCCGGTGCGCGGCATCGGGCTTGCGCCCGCCGAGGCTGGCGGTGGTCCGGATGGGTTCGGCACAGGGATCGATGATGGTCCCAGCGCAGCGATGCGCGTCTGCGCCAGCACGGCGAAGCGGCCACTGGGATACTGCCGCAGGTAGGCACGGTATTCGTCGGCGCGAGTCGAGCTCTGGATGCTGTTCCAGAACGCGACCTCGCCCGCCGCTTCCTCTTCTGCGCTCGATTTGCCCGCCTGAAAAACACCGGGTACGAATGCGAATTCGCCCAGCAGGGACGAGTTCTCCCACGGAACCTGGGCGCCGTTGGTTCCGCGCACGACCGCGTCGCGCACACGCTTGAACAGCGTCTCGACCGGCAGACCCGGCGTGAGCAGATGCCTGGCGAGTTGCGATGTGTACAGGCTGTTCTGGCTGTTCGCGTCGGCGCTGTCTTCGGAGAGTTTGCCGGGTGCGGTTGCGAAGGCGAGATAGGTACCGACCGGCGCGTCCATCTGCGCCAGGCCACGCGCCGGGCGAGTTTTGCCCGCGAACGGATTGTTGCGGCAGGCGTCGAGGATGACGATGTTGATGCGGCTGTGGGCGGACGACATGCGCGCGAGCATGAAGCTCACATCGACGCCCGCGTGTTCGATCTCATCCTCGTTGCGGATGTCGGCCTCGATCGGCATCAGGAAGTTGCGATCGCGCAGCTGCAGCGCGTGGCCCGCGTAGTAGAAGACCGCAATCGTGCGGTCGTTCAGACGATCGCCGAAGGCACGCAGTGCGTTAAAAAGACTGTTGCGATCGAGGTTCTCGTAGCGAAAGACCTTGAAGCCCGCCTTCTCGAGCTGGCCGGACATGAGCCGCGCATCGTTGACCGGGTTGTCCAACGACGTGAAGAGGCGGTACGCGGCATTGCCGATGACGATCGCGAGCCGTTCTTCGGTTACTTCGGTCAGGGCAACGCCGCGCGTTGTTTGCGCGGCCACGCGTTGTGGGACCGGAAGCACGCCGAGTGCGAGCAGCAACAACAGCGCCGACCAGCCAAGTCGGCGTGCGCTGCCAGCGGGCGCTTCGAGCCGCTTCATGCCGCAATCGTACTCACAGCCGCTGCGGGCACTGGAACTGCTCGAGCGCGGTGAGGCGGGCCGGGTTCGAATGAGT
>DASQAE010000022.1:0-6765 GCA_035635915.1 Burkholderiaceae bacterium
CGCCTCCCCGCTCAGCTCCTCGAGAAAACGCACATCTGCGCCAACCGCAAGCGCGATCGGCACGCCGTCGCGATAGAGCACGCGGTTGCCTGTCAACGCGGGCAAGCGCGGACCCGGTGTGACGATGCCGACCAGGTTCAACGGATCGGCGCCACTTACCGAGATCAGCGCGCCGCTGCGCTCGCGCTTGCGGACATCGCGCAGCAAACCAACCGCTTCCGGCATCGCGAATTGTTCACCCGTGAGACCGGCCACAAAACGTCCGCCCCGGATTTCGCCGCGTGCCTCCAGGCGCCGCAGGCTGCGCAGCAGGTTGCGCCACGGCGGCAGCCAGTTGGCTTCGCGCGCGACCAGGCGCCAGAACACCACGCCATAACGGCGCAGCAGCGTGCGTGCGACGTGTTCGGCGATCTCCGCATCGTCCGTCGCTGAGCGCGGCGCGGGAGAAGCTGAGCCGCGGCGCGCAAGCGCCCACCGCCCGGCGTCTTCGATACCGAACAGCGCCGTGCGGCGCATGCGCCGCTGGCCATCGAAACTGCGCCGCCGTTCCGACGGCACGAGCAGCGCGCGCAGGCCGCCGAAGCCGTCGGAATTCACCAGGCCGTGCGCCACGAGTTCGCCGAGCGCTTCTTCGACTTGCGTGCGCAGCAGGCCGGTGCCATCGACGATCTCGTCGAAGAAGGACGCGCCGTGCGCGGTGATGAATTCGAGCGCGCGCGTGCCGCGCGAGCTGAGCGCGACTCCGTTGCCGTCACGCGCCAGTCGCGCCCACAAGCCGAGGTTGCGACGCGATGCCAGCGCGATCGGCGTCGTGCGCACTGGGCTGGGGGCGCGCTCGCCGTTCGAGGCGAGCGGTGCGATGCGCGTCCAGACCACGCGGCCGGCGCGCGAGAGATCGTCGAGCCACGCCGGATCGTATTCGTTGACACGCGCCGGCAGGATCTCGGTTTCCCACGCGGCGGCGGGTGCTTCGAAACCTTCGAGCTGCGCCACGATGTTGGCGACCGCGTCCGCGCCTTCGACGCGCGCCTCGGGCGCGACACGCTGCCATTCGAACAGGAAGCGCACGAAGTCGCGCGGTTCAACCGGCTCGATCTCCTGGCGCAGGCGGTTGACCGTGTAGCGGTGGATGCGCGCGAGCAGGCGGCGTTCGCACCATTCGGTCTCGCCTGCGTCGGGCGTGAAGCTGCCGCGCATCACCGAGCCTTCGGTCTCCAGCTGCACCAGTGCCGCTTCGATCTGTGTCGATGCAAGGCCAAGCGACGCAGAGAGCGCGCTGGTCGTCACGGGGCCGAGCCCTTGCAAGCGATCGCGCAGGACTTCCACGAGCGCGTCCTCGCGCGTCCACGACTTGCGGTACTCAGACGGGGCCTCGATCGCGGGCTCCTTGGCGGCCTGCGGGAACAACGCGTCGAATTCGGGCAGGCGTTCGGCGGCAACGAGCAGCGCCGGGACGACATTGCGCACTTGCACGCGAGTCGCGCGCCGCGCCGCTGCGAGTTCGTCAGCCAGCACCTGCCATCCTTCTCGCGCAACGATCTCAGTCTCGGTCAGGAACCCAAGGCTCATCAGCGCGTCATGCAACTCGTCCGCGTTCCGCGCTTCCGGCCACACCTCATCGCGCACGCGCGCAATCGCACCCACGTCGAGGCGGCCGAGATCAGCCGCAGTCTCGGCGTCGAGGAAGCGGCGCGCCATCACTGCCTGCGTGCGCCGCTCTTCAAGCGGTGCATCGTCGAGATACGCATACGGCCGCGCCGAGAGAATCTCCAGCGCCAGCGGCGACGGCTCGGTCAGTTCGCGCGCGATTACTTCGACTTCGTTGCGCTCGATCGCGCCGAGCAAACGCTCCAGACCATCGATGTCCATCGCCTCGTGCAGGCAATCGTCGATCGTCTGCCGCACCAGCGGATGGTCAGGGATCTCGCGGTCGCCGACGATGTTCTCGCCGCAGGCGACCTGGTCGGGAAAAATGGTGGCCATCAGGTCTTCGGCGCGCATGCGCTGCAACTGCGGCGCGACCTTGCGGCCGCCTTGAAAGCGCAGCAATGCCAGGGCGACCACGGCGTTCCAGCGCCAGCGCGTCGGGAACATCGGTGCCGCGAGCAGCGCCTGCACCAGCAAGGGCCGAACCGTTGCAGCGTTCAGGTAATGCGAGACATCACTCAGAGGAAAACTGTGCGAGGTTGCGAGCGAGAGCACGATCGCGTCTTCGGTCGCAGCCGCCTGCAACTCGAAATCGAACTTGCGGCAGAAGCGCTTGCGCAGTGCCAGTCCCCACGCGCGATTCAGCCGGCTGCCGAACGGCGAATGAACGACCAACTGCATGCCGCCCGATTCGTCGAAGAAACGTTCGAGCACGATGCGCTCGACGGTCGGCAACGTGCCCAACGCCGCCTTGGCTGCTGCGAGGTAATCGACCACCTGTTCCGCCGCAGCGGTTGCGACCCCAGCGATGTCGGTCAGCCACGCGAGCGCAGCAGCGCGACCGCCGGTGTCGAGTCGTTCGGCGATGGTCGCACGCAGCCGCGAGACCGACTGCGACAGCTCGTCAGTGCGCCCCGGCGCTTCGCCGAGCCAGAACGGCACGTTCGGCGTCATCCCTCTGGCGTCTTCGACGCGCACCGTGCCGCGTTCGACCCGAATGATCCGGTACGACTGGTTGCCGAGCTGGAACACGTCACCGGCCATGCTCTCGACCGCGAAATCCTCGTTGACGGTGCCGACCAGCTGCGCCTGCGGTTCAAGCAGCACCGAGTAGTCGGCGGTGTCCGGGATCGTGCCGCCGGAGGTGACGGCTGCCAGCGCCGAGCCGCGCCGGCCGCGCAGCACGCCGTTGACCGCGTCGCGATGCAACGGTGCGGCGCGATGGCCACGCCGGGTGTGAAATCCGTCCGCGAGCATGCGCACGACTTCGGTGAATTCGTCGCGTGTCAGTGCAGCGAAGGGTGTCGCGCGGCCAAATAACGCGAACAGCTCGTCCTCGTTCCACTCGCGCAGCGCGACTTCGGCGACGATCTGCTGCGCGAGCACGTCGAGCGGCTTCGACGGCAGCGTGATGCGATCGAGTTCTTCGCGCCGCACCGCGTCAAGCAGCGCCGCGCATTCGCACAGCTCGTCGCGCGACTGAGGGAAGAGCCGCCCCTTCGGCACCCCACCGACCGCGTGTCCCGAGCGGCCGACACGCTGCAGGAACGTAGCGATCGAGCGCGTGGATCCAAGCTGGCACACCAGGTCGACGTCGCCGATGTCGATGCCAAGTTCGAGCGAAGCCGTGGCGACCAGCGCGCGCAGTTCGCCGCGTTTCAGCCGCTGCTCGGCATCGAGGCGCAGTTCACGCGAGAGGCTGCCGTGGTGCGCGGTGACGTATTGCGTGCCGATGCGCTCGGACAGATGGCGCGCCGCGCGCTCGGCCAGGCGGCGCGTGTTGACGAAGATGAGTGTGGTGCGGTGCTCGCTCACTAGCTGCGCCAACCGGTCGTACACCTGCGTCCACACTTCGGTCGACATCACCGCTTCCAGCGGCGACGACGGCAGTTCTATCGCCAGATCGCGCTGGCGCACGTGGCCGGTATCGACGATTGTGCAGGCGGAGCCGCTTCCAGTCAGGAACTTCGCGATCTCCTCGATCGGTTTCTGCGTCGCGGAGAGCCCAATCCGCACGAGGTCGCGCCCGGTTAATGCTTCCAGTCGCTGCAGCGAGAGCGCAAGGTGCGCGCCACGTTTGTTGGGTGCGAGTGCGTGGATCTCGTCGACGATCACAGTGCGAGTCGTCGTGAGCATCTTGCGACCGGACGCGCTGGTGAGCAGGATGTACAGCGACTCCGGCGTCGTGACCACGATGTGCGGCGGCCGCTTGCGCATGCTGTCGCGCTGCGCTTGCGGCGTATCGCCGGTGCGCACCAGCGTGCGGATCTCGACGTCGGGCAAACCCAGTTGCTCAAGCTCAGCGCGGATGCCGGCGAGCGGCACTTCGAGGTTCTTCTGGATGTCGTTCGACAACGCCTTCAGCGGCGACACGTAGACAACCTGCGTCTCGTCCTTCAGTCCGTGTTCGATGCCTTCGCGCACCAGCGCATCGATCGACGCCAGAAACGCCGCCAGTGTTTTGCCCGAGCCGGTCGGCGCGGCGACGAGGGCGTGGCGGCCGGCCTTGATCGCCGGCCATGCGTCGACCTGCGCCGCGGTGGGCGCGGCGAAGGCGGAGGTGAACCACGCGCTGACGGCGGGGTGGAAGAGGTCGAGGGGATTCGTTTCCATGGTGGCTCGAACTCTACCCCGTTCGGCCCCCCACCCCAGCCCTCGGCCGCGAGCGGGGGAGGGAGTTGGTCAAGGAACCATCGCCACATTCGCAGGTCGATGCTGACGCACCATCTTCGGAGTGCGTTCGATGAGAACTCTAATCCTGGCGACCGCCCTCGCACTCGCTGCTTGCACCTCGACGCCAAAACCGCCGCAAGAGGTGCGCCTCAAGTTCGATCCCAACTCGCACCGCGCATACTTCCCCGCCGGTACCGGCGAGATCCGCGGCCAGGCGTTCCTGCGCCAACGCGATGGATCCGGCATCCCGTGCGACGGCGGCGCGGTGATCGCAACGCCGGCGACCGCGTTCTTCAGGCAGATGCTCGACCTGGCGGCGCGGGGCCAAATGCCGCTGATCGGAGAAGCGGTCGGCCCGGAGTACATCTCGATCGTGCGTCAGTCGCTTTGCGACAAGGACGGCAACTTCTCCGTCGCCGGTCTGCCGGCCGGCGACTGGCTGGTGGCCGCGACCGTGAAGTGGGTCGTACGCGGCGATATCCAGGGTGGGTTGCTCGTCTACAAGGTTCGGCTTCATCCCAAGGAAACAGTGCAGGTGGTGATGACCGATCGCGATCTTGGAATACCGCGTTAGGCGACGACCAGGAGCGAGGTAGTCCGACGACCGGCGCATTATTTGCGCCGGCCATCAAAGTTCGATAAAAGCGGCGCGGTGAACACCGTTTACGAACGCTTCACCACCACCGCGCAGGTCGCGCCGCACGCCGATTTCCTGTTCGTCGATGCAGTGACGGCCGAGGCGTACGGCATCGAAGCGGGGGCGATCAGCTGGGCCCAAGCACGCGCCGAGGTCGAGCGCCTGCGCAGGGCCTACGCCGCTGCCGGTTACGGTCTCGGGCACCGCGTCGGGTTGTTGCTCGAGAACCGGCCGGCGTTCCTGTTCCACTGGTTTGCGCTCAATGGCGTCGGCGCAAGCGTTGTGCCGATCAACGCGGAGATGCGCTCGGCCGAGCTCGAGTACCTCATCGGGCACAGCGAGATCTGCCTTGCCGTCACTCTCTCGCGACGCGAGCATGACTTGCGCAGCGCCGTGCGCGCTGCCGGCGTCGGCTGTGCAACGCTGGTGTTCGACGCAACGGACGCGCTCCCGCGCGCATCGCATGCTCCGCCGCCGGCCGGCCACGCACCGGGACCTGCAAGCGAGTGCGCGTTGCTCTACACCTCCGGTACCACCGGCCGCCCAAAGGGCTGCCGGTTGAGCAACGAATACTTTCTTCGTGCCGGCCAGTGGTACGCCGATCTCGACGGCGTGTGTTCGGTGCGCGCCGGCGAAGAAAGAGTGATCACGCCGCTGCCGCTGAACCATGTCAACGCGATGGCGTTTTCCACCATGGTCGTGCTCACCGCCGGCGGCTGCCTGGTGCAACTCGACCGTTTCCATTCGAAGACCTGGTGGACGAGCGTGCGCACAAGTCGCGCGACGATCGTGCACTACCTCGGCGTGATGCCGGCCATGTTGCTTTCGGCGCCTGCCTGCGCGGCCGACCGCGAGCACGACGTGCGCTGGGGCTTCGGCGCCGGCGTCGATCGCAGTAAGCACGCCGCATTTGAGGACCGCTTCGGATTTCCGCTCGTCGAGGCATGGGCGATGACGGAGACCGGCGCTGCCGCCTGCGTGATGGCCAACCACGAGCCGCGTCACATAGGAACCAACTGCTTCGGCAAGCCTGGGGCCTTCGTCGACGTCCGGCTCGTCGATGACGAAGGGCACGATGCGCCTGCGAGCGTGGCGGGCGAATTGCTCGTGCGATCTGCGGGAGCTGAACCGCGGCGCGGTTTTTTCTCCGGTTATCTGAAGGATGACGAAGCGACCGAAGATGCGTGGAGAGACGGCTGGTTTCACACCGGCGACATCGTGCGCAGCGACGCAGACGGTCGGTTGTATTTCGTCGATCGCAAGAAGAACGTGATCCGGCGCAGCGGCGAGAACATTTCGGCGCTCGAGGTCGAGAGCGTGCTGAACCAGCATCCCGCCGTGCAGACCGTCGCGGTGACCGCCACGCACGACGATTTGCGTGGCGATGAGGTGCTTGCCTGCGTGATCGCGCGCGACCCGGTGTCGGCCGAGCAACGTGTCGCGCTCGCGACCAGCATCGTCGAGCACGCGCTGGCGCAGCTCGCGTACTACAAGGCGCCAGGTTATGTCGCGTTTGTCGATGCACTGCCGTTGACGGCATCGCAGAAGATCCAGCGTGGCGAGCTGCGCGAGTTGGCGCGGACGCTGCCGGGGCTTGCGCACTGCGTGGATACGCGGGCGATGAAGAAGCGGCAAGGGTGAGATCAATGTTTTCAGCGCTGCGCGCCCCCACCCTAACCCTCCCCCGCTTCGCAGGGGAGGGAACCACTCCCTCCCCCGCCTGCGGGGGAGGGTGGGGGTGGGGGCCGAACGACTCATGACCACCCGCCTTTCCTACGAAGGCGTTGCGGTCGCCGTGCCTGTGACGG
>DASQAE010000023.1:0-3091 GCA_035635915.1 Burkholderiaceae bacterium
CCAGCTTGACCAGTTCGTCGACCGGTTCGGTGCCGAACACCAGGTACGAAGTCGCTGCCAGCCCGTTGCTGCGGCAGTGATTGACGAAATAACTGAGCGCGGTGTTGGCCTCGGTCTTCAACGCGGCCAGCCGTTCGGCGCCGCCGTACGCCTGCGCGTCGACCGTGCGTGCATTGACGAAAACGAAATTGCGATACAGACCCGGGAACATGCGCTGCACGCGCAGGAGCGCGTGCATGCCGCCGCCTTTGGATGATCCGACGATGAACACCGCGGTCGGTTCGTTGGGCGCGAGCGGCGGTGTCGTGGTCTGGCTTCCATAAGGAACGTTTTCGAACTGCGCATCGAGCGCGTCAATGCGCAACCGCACCGCGTCGTAGTGTTTGTGAATCACAATGCAGAGCCAGATCACCAGCGCGGTGATGCCGAGCGTGAGCCAACCGCCCTCGAAGAACTTGGCAACGATGGTTACGCCGAGGATGCCGGCACAGATCGAAAGGCCCAGCAGCGAGAGCCCCAGCCGCGCCAGCCAGCGGCGCCGATCTATCCTGCCGCGCAACTGCCACCAATGACGGGTGAGCCCGGCGAGCGCGAGCGTGAACGTGATGAACACGTTGATCGAATAGAGCACCACCAGCACGGTTACTGCGCCACCGGTGATCGCGAGCACGATCGCGGCCGCGATACCCATCACCACAAGTCCGTTTTGCGTCACCAGGCGCGACGACAGGTAGCGGAACTGGTGCGGCAGCCACGAGTCGTTCGCCATGTTGGCAAGCACGCTGGGTCCGCCGAGGAACCCCGTGTTGGCGGCGACGAAAAGCAAGCCTGCCTCGAATGCCAGCACGACGGTCAATGCGACCACATTACCGGGGCCGACGAATCCCATCGATGTGAGCACGTCGCCGAAGGCCACCGCGTTCAGCGTCTGGCCTTCAACGGGCACTACGTTGCGCACCAGATAGAGCAAAAGAATCCCGCCCGCCATGAACGACAGCGATAGCGCCATGTAAAGCATGGTGAGCTTGCCGGTGTGCACGCGCGGTTCGGCAAGCGTCTGGACGTTGTTCGAAACCGCCTCGATCCCGGTGTAGGTGCCGCCGCCCAACGAGTACGCACGCAGGAACAGCGCCGCCACGAAGAACCACGAGGTCTCCTTGGCCAGCGAAAACGTCTCCTTCACGGTGTCGGGGATCAGCGTCGGTACCGCGGCAAAACGTTCTCCCACGCCGACGACGATCAGCACCACGTGGGTGACGAAAAATCCCATGAAGATCGGCAGCAGGATGCGGATCGATTCCTTGGCGCCGCGCAGGTTGAGCACGAGCAGGATCGCGACCAGAAGCAGGGCCATTTCGAGCTTGGCGCCGCCCCATTGAGACGGCAGCAGCGAAAACACCGCGTCGACGCCTGCTGCGACCGAAATCGCGATGGTGAGGACGTAGTCGACGATCAGCGCGGCGCCGGCAACGAGTCCGGCGCGCGCTCCGAGCAGGTCGGACGCGATCCGATACCCGCCGCCGCCGTTCGGAAACAGCTCGATGATCTGGTTGTAGGCGAACGAGACCACGAACACCGTGAGTGCCGTGGCGATGGCCAGATAAAGCGCAAAGTGCGTGTGTACGCCCAGCGCGCGGAACGCCTCCTCCGGCCCGTAGCAGCTCGACGAAAGGCCGTCGGCGCCCAAACCGACCCACGCGAGGAATGCAACCAGCGCCATGGAGTGGCGCGCTTGCGCGGAGAGTGGATCTCGCGGCTGTCCGAGGATCCGCTCGCGAATCCTTGTCAAGCGCATCGGTGGAAGGTAGAGCGCGGAGGGAGCGGCGAATGCTAACGCAGCGCCGCAGTGCTACAAAACCAAGCTGTATCGCTTAGAACACGTTCGCCATCGCTGCGCGCCGCGTTTCTTCGCCGCGCTGGGATTGCGTATCGAGAACCGTCAGCCGGTCGGCGACGTAGCGACGCACATCGGCCGGCAGCTTTGCGTCCGCCATCGCGCGCGTGTACGCGTTGCGCGCTTCTGCCGGCTCACCGGTAGCTTCGAGCGACAGGGCGAGTCCCACCCACCATACTGCCTCTGCCTGCGGTCGCGCGAGCGCTCGCCGGTACGAGTTGATGGCGGTCATGTGATCGCCCACGCGCTGTGCGAGACCCGCATGCAGCGCTTCGAACGGGGCGCTGCGCCGTGCAGGCGAAACCCGCGCCAGCGTCTGCAGCGCACCGTTGAGATTGCCCATTTCGGCTTGCAGTTGCGCAGCTGGCATGGCGAATCGGCCTGGATCGGCCTCGCTACCGGCGAGCAGCACGAGCAGCGCTTGTTCGCGTCGTCCAGCTTCGGCGAGCAGCGCGGCAAGGCTGCTGCGTGCGGCGATATGCGTCGGTTGCCGGTTCAGCACCTGGACCAGCAGGTCCATCGCTTCGGTGGCGCGGCCACGCGCGATCAGATCCGCGGCACGATCCACGTCGCGTGCGACGTCACTGCTTGAACGAGCGACCACGGCCTGCTCGGTCGGTTCGGCGGTTGCGACTTGCGCGGCCGGCGCAGGAGCGGGCGTTGATAGAGGTGTTGGTGCAGGTCTTGCTGCGGGCGCTGTAGGAGTAGCACCCGGCCTGCGTGCCGGCGCGGCATTCACCTTCGGTGCTTCCTGCGGCGCCACCGGTGTGGATCGCGTCGCGGGTTCTCCGACCGCAGCAACTGCTGCGACCGGCGCAGGTTTGACAGGGGCAGCCGAAGCGGTGGCAGTTTCGGGTGCGACCACGGAACCGAATTGGCGCGCTCCAAGCGGCGCGCGCGGCGTGCCGGCGTCCTGCACCCGATAATTGAGCCACGAGTGGACGCCGACGAACCCGGCGCCGATCGCCAGCACAGCAACCCAGATCCAATACCGGCGCAGGTTCACTGCGCGTGGTGGCAGCGACAGCGTCGGCCGCGCGACGGTTGCCGTGCCGGCGGCGGCAACGACGTCCGGCATCGCGCCGCGTTTTTCCAGATCGCGCAACATCTGATTCAGCACGCTCATGATGACGCTCCAACGCGCCACTGGCGCAGCATTGCGACGATTTCGCCCATCGCGCCGCTGGCCCGTCCGAG
>DASQAE010000024.1:0-2920 GCA_035635915.1 Burkholderiaceae bacterium
CTTCCCGGATTCGTTCCAGCGCGACGCTCCCAATTGCCGGACTTGAAAGAGTTCGCCGCGTGAGCACTGAAGATGCGGTTTTCCACGCCGGTGAGCTCGCGTTGCAAGAGCGCGCTGGCGTGAGCGACCGGATCGGCGGCGCTGCATCGCGCTTCATTCGAGCTTTCATGCCGGAGCAGCATCGCGAGCTGTTCGAAAAACTGCCCACGCTGCTGGTCGGAAATATCGATGGCGAGCGGCGTCCTTGGGCGTCGATTGTTTTCGGCCCGCCCGGATTCATTCAGACGCCCGACGCGCAGCATCTCTCCATAAACGCGTGGCCGCTTGCCGGCGACCCGCTGCGCCAACAGCTCTCAGTGGGCACCCCGCTCGGCTTGCTCGGTATCGAGCCGCAAACACGGCGGCGCAACCGCGTGAATGGCACCGTGATCGACGTGTCGGCGCGACGCTTCACGATCGAGGTGGATCAGAGTTTCGGCAACTGTCCGCAATACATCCAGGCGCGCGCGCCGCAATGGGAGCAACGTGCGCAACCCGGCAGCGACATGCAACATGGCGAAGGCTTGCTTGAATCCCGCGCCGCAGGTCTGATCGAGCGCGCCGATACCTTCTACATCGCCAGCGCAGCCGCGCAAGCGCGTGGTCACGCCGGCGCGCAAGGCGTGGATGTCTCGCACCGCGGCGGGAAACCCGGTTTCGTCCGTGTGGGAGAACAAAACGGCAAAAGCGTCCTGCTCGCACCGGATTTTCGTGGCAACTTTCTCTTCAACACGCTCGGCAACATCGCTGCCAACCCGCACGCCGGACTGCTTTTCCTCGACTACGCCGAGGGCCACTTGCTGCAACTCACAGGGGACGCGGAAATCGTCTGGGACGGACCCGAGGTCCGCGCGTTTGCGGGCGCGCAACGCGTGCTGCGAGTGACGGTGGTGAGCAGCCGCTGGTTCGAATCGGCGTTGCCGCTGCGCTGGTCCGCGCCACAGTTGGCATCGCAACTTGCAGCGACAGGTAGCTGGGGCGATTGATGCTCACCGTTTCTTTACTGCGGAGGTAATTGGTAGCCGATCCTCGCTGCGCTATGGTGTGGCCAATCACGAGCGCCGGAGACCGCCTTGACCGAAGCCGCTGCAACGATCGCGCACCGCATTTGTCCGCTTTGTGAGGCCTGCTGCGGGCTCGAGCTCACCGTCAGCGCTGGCCGCGTGACATCGATCCGCGGGCATGAGGATGACGTCTTCAGTCACGGCTACATCTGTCCCAAGGCGGTAGCGCTGAAGGACCTGCATGACGACCCGGACCGCCTGCGCGCGCCGTTGGTCAAGCGCGACGGCAAGTTTGTCGAGGTCTCCTGGGATGAAGCCTTCGCCGAGGTCGAACGCAAACTGGTGCCGATCCAGCGGCAGTACGGGCGCGATGCAGTGGCGGCGATGTTCGGCAATCCGTCGGTTCACAAGGCGGGTTTGATTCTGTACGTGCCGCGGCTTGCACGCGCACTCGGTACGCGCAATCTCTATTCCGCGTCCACCATCGACCAGATGCCGAAGCAGCTCTCGAGTGGCCTGATGTTCGGCGAATGGCTTTCGATCCCGGTACCGGACATCGAGCGCGCCGATCTGCTCGTGATCCTGGGCGCGAATCCGGTCGTATCCAATGGCAGCTTGTGGACCGTGCCGGATTTTCGCGGCAAAGCAAAGGCACTGCGCGCGCGCGGCGGTCGCATCGTCGTGATCGACCCGCGGCGCAACGAGACTGCCGAGATCGCCGACGAATTTCATTTCATACGCCCTGGCGGCGACGCGTTCCTGCTTGCGGGTCTTGTTGCAACGCTGTTCGAGGAGAACCTGGTGCAACTCGGCCGCCTGGCCGCTCACGTCAACGGGTTGGAGTCACTCGCTCCCGCGTTCAAACAATTCGCGCCGGAGCGGGTCGCCGCGCGCTGCGGCATCGGTGCCCAAGTGATCCGCGACCTCGCACGCGCGCTCGCGCGCACCGAGCGTGCTGCGCTGTACGGGCGGCTTGGCACGTGCACGCAGGAGTTCGGTACCCTGACGAGCTGGCTGGTTGACGTGATCAATGCTTTGACGCGCCACCTCGATGAGACCGGCGGTGCGATGTTTCCGCGCGCTGCTGCCTTCGCGAAAAACACCTTGGGGGCACCAGGCAAAGGACGCGGCGTCGGCACCGGCCGCCACAAGAGTCGGGTCAGCGGCGCGCCAGAAGTGTTCGGCGAGTTGCCCCTCACGTGTCTGGCAGAAGAGATCGAAACAACCGGCGCAGGCCAGGTGCGTGCGCTGATCACGTTGGCGGGCAATCCGGTTCTTTCCGCGCCGAACGGTGCGCGCCTCGGTGCGGCGCTTGGAAAACTCGACTTCATGGTGAGCGTGGATCTGTACCTGAACGAAACCACGCGTTTTGCCGACGTGATCCTGCCCGGGTGTTCGCCGCTGGAAGACCTGCACTACGACATCGCCTTTCCGCAGTTCGCCTATCGCAACACGGTGCGCGTAAGCCCCGCAGTGCTTCCCCGCCGCGAAGGGCAGATGGCCGAGTGGGAAATCCTGCTGCGACTGGCCGCGATCGCAGGCGGTCGTGGCGCGAACGTTGATGTCGCGCAACTTGATGACGAATTGACCGGCGCCGACGTGCAGCGCGTCGCTGGCGAGCACAGCGCGACGGTGATGCAGGCGCTGTCGGGTCGGCGTGGACCGGAACGATTGGTCGACCTCGCGTTACGCGCGGGTCCTTTCGGCGATCGTTTTGGATTGAAGCCGGATGGGCTCAGCTTGCAAAAGGTGCTCGCGGCCCCGGGCGGCATCGACCTCGGCGCACTCGCGCCACGGGTGCCGGAAGTCCTGCGCACACCCTCCGGGCGGATCGAGCTCGCTCCCGCCCCACTGCTGGCCGAACTCGCGCGCGCTGC
>DASQAE010000025.1:0-1699 GCA_035635915.1 Burkholderiaceae bacterium
AAAACGCGCCGCATCCTCGGTGATCGAAAGCGGCTCGCGTGGGTCGGGTCCGGCCTGGGTCGAAAGCAGCATTGCCAGATCGCCTACCGTGCGCGCCATGGGTCCATCGGTCGAAAGTTGGCGCAGGAAGACCTCGGGCAACGGTCCCGCGGGCACACGACCGAACGACGGCCGAAAACCGAACACGTTGTTGAATGCGGCCGGGTTGCGCAGCGAACCCATCATGTCGCTGCCGTCGGCGACCGGAACCAGGCGCAATGCCACCGCGACCGCGGCGCCGCCGCTGCTGCCGCCGCTCGTTTTCGCCTGGTCATAAGCGTTGCGCGTGACGCCGAAGACGGCGTTGTAAGTCTGTGACCCGAGGCCGAACTCCGGCGTGTTGGTTTTTCCAATCACGATCGCACCTGCCGCTTTCATGCGCGTCACCATGATGGCGTCTTCGGCGGGGACAAAATCGCGCAACAACGGGGAGCCGAGTGTGGTTCGAATACCGGCGGTGGCAACGAGATCCTTCACTGCGACTGGAAAACCGTGCATCCACCCAAGCCACGTTCCGTGTGCGAGTTGCGCATCGCGCTTTTCGGCCTGCAGAAGTAACAGATCCTTGTCTTGCAGTGTGACGATGGCGTTGACACGCGGGTTGATGCGCTCGATGCGCGCAAGATAAGCGAGCATCACTTCGCGACAGGAGAACTCGCG
Organism: Burkholderiaceae bacterium; assembly: GCA_035635915.1. Taxonomy (GTDB): domain Bacteria; phylum Pseudomonadota; class Gammaproteobacteria; order Burkholderiales; family Burkholderiaceae_F; genus JAKANT01. The sequence continues at coordinate 700 of DASQAE010000025.1, forward strand.
CCGGCGGATCGCCTGCGCGAGTTCAGTCGCGTCAAGGGTGGTTGGGTCGGACATCAAGCAACGCGGCGGGTACGCGACCGATGTTCAGCGAGGCGCGCTCACGTACGCCCAGAGCAGTTCGATTTCCCCATCGTTGAGCGTGCCACCCCAGGCGGGCATGACGCCCTTGCCTTTGGTGACCGATTCGACGAAGCGCGCCTTGGCGTCCTTCGGAAAGGTGCGCAGGTCGAACACCGCGGCGCTCGTGGTCGCCATGTTCAATCCATGGCAACGAGCGCAATAACTTGTGTAAAGGCGCTTGCCTGCGGCGACGTTGTCCGTATCCGCGACTGGCGCAGGCGGATTTGCCTGCGCCAGCACCGTCGAGACCAGAAAGGCCGTCGCGAAACAACCCGCGACGGCCTGTACCCATGACTGCATCAGGCGCTACTTGAGCGCGAACGTCCAGACTGAACTTCCGGCCGGCACCTGCGGCAGATTGGGATCGCCGCCGAGCGCGGCGTAGACGGTCGCCGATCCGCTTGGGACCGTGACGTATTGCTTGCCTTTGTGCTCCCAGGTGATCGGCAGGCCCGTGATGCCCGAGCCGGTCTGGAACTGCCACAGCTTCTTGCCGGTGGTCGAATCGAACGCCATGAACTCGCCGGTCTGCGCACCCGTGAAGACCAGGTCACCGGCGGTCGCAAGCACGCCTGACCAGAACGGCACCTTGGTCGGGTGCTCCCAGATGATCTTGCCGGTCAACGGGTCGATCGCCGAAAGGTAGCCACGATTGCCATCGGCAGGTTCGAGCCAGCCGCCGATATCGACGCCGAGATACCAGTCGCCGCCGGGCTTGTACTCCTGCTTGACGGTCTTGTACTTGAAGCCGAAGTTCATCGTGTTGGCGAAGGCGCGCTTCAGGCGCGGGTCGTACGCCATCGGCATCCAGTTCTTGGAACCGAACACGCTCGGCCAGACGTCGACGTGATCCTTCATCTCCTCGCTCTTGCGCACCATC
>DASQAE010000026.1:0-5968 GCA_035635915.1 Burkholderiaceae bacterium
CGGCCCAAAGCGTGCCGTCGCGATCGAACAGCGCGATGCCGCGCCAACGCGCCCAGCCGGCGAGCAAGACCGAGGCAACGATTGACCGTATCGCTGCTTGCGCTACCGGCGACGCACCAACGAGCGCGAATTTGATCGCGACCTGTTGCAGCCCCCATAACATCGCGAGGACGAGCATGAGGCTGACTGCAGTGGAGTCGAGCGGTAAGCGCGCGGCGGGCAAGGCGACTCTTCTTTTTGACGAGCGCAACCGCAATCTTGACATGCCGGCGCCGGGCACCGCACGATCGCGCGGCGCGCATTTGCGTTGGCGCAAATCGCATTCAACTACAGCGAAAGGCGGCGCTCGGCCGACTCTCCATGCACCCCGACCTCAAACCCGGCTTGCGCAGCCGCTTCGAATACACCGTAGCGCCGGAAAAGACGGTCCCGCACGTGTATCGCGAGTTCTCCGAGTTCCAGCAGATGCCCGCGGTATTTGCAACCGCGTTCCTCGTCGGGCTGATCGAGGGAACCTGTCAGAAGGCCATCGTGCCTTATCTGGACTGGCCACATGAGCAGTCCGTGGGCACGCTCGTCAACTTCACGCATATCGCCGCCACGCCGCCGGGAATGACGGTGACGGTCGATGCCGAGGTGATTGCGGTCGAGGGGCGTCTGGTGCGTTTTCATGCGCGTGCGCACGACGGACAGGACCTGATCTCCGAGGGAACGCACGAACGCGTGGTGATCGAAGTGGAACGCTTCTTGCGCAAGATGGCACAGAAGGCTCAGGAAACGACGTAAGCCAGTGACCCGGACTGCGACCGACAAAGCGGCAAAAACGGTGCTCGACGCCGAGCACGTCGCGTTCATGTCGGGCGACGCCATCTCCAGTGCCGTCGCCGGGCGCGATGCTTCGAATCAGCCGTCGGTGGCGAAGGCATTAGCGGTTCGGGTGCGCAGCGACCGTGGCACAGTCGAGGTGTTTGTCGATACCGAACGATCCGGCGAGTTGTTGCGTGACCTGCGCGCGGGTTATCCGATCGCGCTGGTGTGCTCGGAGCCGAGGAGTCATCGGACCATCCAGGTCAAAGGTCAACGTACCGACATCGAGCCGCTGGCGCCAGGGGACGAACAGTTCGTCGGCGCCAAAGTCGACGCGCTGGTTGCCCATATCGCGCAGCTTGGTTATGCGGAAGATGGCTTGCGCGCCTACTTCGCATTCACGCCGTCCGCGTTGACAAGGATCATCTTTGCCGCATCGGCGGCATTTCTCCAGACGCCAGGGCCGGGTGCCGGCGCGCCGCTCAAGACATGAAGGTCGCACTCGACTCGATCCGGGCTTGCTTCGAAGGTGGTGTGCCGTCCCTGCTGGCGAGTTGCGCTCGCGACGGCGTGCCGAACCTCACTTACGTCTCGCAAGTCCACTACGTCGATCGGGAACACGTCGCGCTCAGCTTTCAGTTCTTCAACAAGACGTACGAAAACGTGCGCGCGAATCCACGGACGATGGCCTACGTTGCGGAGGCGGGCACCGGGGCGAGTTATCGACTCTGGTTGCGTTACCTGCGCACCGAGGAAAGCGGGCCGCTGTTCGAGAGCATGAAGGCCAAGTTGGCGGGCATCGCTTCGCACACCGGCATGAGCGGCGTATTCATCCTGCGCGGTGCGGATTTGTATCGTGTATTGGAGGTCGAGCGGGTGCCGGGGCCCGAAGCGATGCGCCCGGCGCCCTTCAATCCGATGTCCGCGGTCCGGCGCATCAGCGAGCGTTTGGCCGCGCATTCCGATCTCGGAACGCTGCTCGACGACACATTGGCGGCGCTCGAAGAACAACTCGGCATCAAATTCGCGAAGGTGCTTCTGCTGGAGGCTGGTCGGAGTCGCGCGGCGCGGCTTTATACCGTTGCAACACGCGGATACACCACCTCCGGTGTGGGCTCGGAGATTGGCTTGGGAGAAGGCGTGATCGGCACCGCGGCCGCGTTTCGCACGCCGATTCGTCTGTCGCACTTCAGCGCCGAGTACGCGTACGGACGCGCTGTGCGCGAGCAGGTTCTCGCGCGCGGGCTCGCAGATCAGATCGAGACCGAAATACCGTTGCCGGGCCTGCCGGCACCTGCGAGCCAGCTCGCGGTTCCCATCGTCCTCGGCGGTCAGCTTGCAGGCGTGCTGTGCGTAGAGAGCCCGGAAGACATGCGCTTTTCGTACGACGACGAAGATGCGCTGGTTGCGGTCGCAACGCAGCTCGGCATGGCGATCGCGGTGTTGCAGCAGGCAGCGGAGGTATTCAGTGAAGAGGCGCCGGTCGCAACTGAGCCGGCGCGCAAGGAAGCCGGTGCGGCTGTGATCGTGCGCCTGTATCGCGCCAACGACAGCGTTTTTATCGATGATGACTACCTGATCAAGGGCGTAGCCGGCTCGATCTTCGCCAAGCTCGTGCGCGACTACACCGCTGCGGGCCGGACCGAGTTCTCGAATCGCGAGCTGCGCCTCGACCCTGCGATCCACTTGCCCGACATCGGCGACAACCTCGAAGCGCGCCTCATCCTGCTGCAACGACGCCTGGCGGAACGGTGCGACTTCCTGCGCATCGCCAAAACCGGGCGCGGGCGGTTTCATTTCGACGTGAAGCGTCCGGTCAAGCTGGTCGAGGTGAGCTGAACGTAGCCGAAAAAGCAGTCTCTACGCGGCGGTCGCTACCGGTGCCAGGCCAACTGCAGCTTGAACCAATCGCGCCCGTTCAAATGGTTCTTCACCATCGCCAGCCCCGCATCGAAAACGGCCGGCGGCATCGCCGGACTTGCGTTGACGAACAACTCGGCACGTTCATAGGGTGACAGGTTCGGCGCGATCAAGCGCAGGAACGCCAGGTTCACCTCCGGGGGCAATCGCGGCAAGCAAGCGGCCCTTGATCGCCAACAGCTCGGCGTCGCTGTACTCGGCCCACAGCACCGGGTTGTTCGCCGTTTCTTCGACGTGCATGTGTTCGTAGTTGTCGGCGACAAAACGGGCGAGCAGGGCATAGAGTTTTTGCGCGGCAGTCCGGCGCGCCGCGCCCACCGACTCCGCCACTGCGCAAGCCGTGTTTTCGATCTCGACGAACGCCCACTTGTGATGCTCGTGATCGCCGAGTGTCGTTGCGGCCGATCCCGGCCGGCGCGCCAGCATGGCGCCATGCACGAACGTGTCTTCTTGTCGAGATGGGTTCGACACAGCATGAGCAAATGGCGCCCGTGGTTGGAACAAACGATGGTGCACTGTTGGGAGAGCATGTCGTGCCGGTTCGTAAATCTTGCCTCAAATGATCCTAAGAATTTCGTAACCCGGGCCGCGCAAGCGGGGATGCGACAATCGCCGATCGCCGGCCTTTCGTGTCATGTCCGATCCTTCCGTCCCGATTGTCCCTCGGCCTGCGCTCGCCTCATCCGTGCCCTCTCCCTGCACTTCGGTGTGCCGCATGAATGCAGCCAACGGCTTCTGCGAAGGGTGCTGGCGCACGATCGACGAGATCGCCCAATGGTCGAAGTTGAGCGACGAGGAAAAACGCGTGGTCTGGGTTGACATCGAGCGCCGGCGGGCAGGCTCATGACCGCGGCGCTCGCACTTCCGGCCACGGTTACCGTGCTTGAACGTGGTTGGTTGTCGTCGAACAACGTGGTGTTCGACGACGGCGACTGCGCCAGCATCGTCGACACGGGATACGGATCACATGCGCAACAGACGGTTCAACTTGTGCGCTCAGCACTTGCCGGCAAACCGCTCACGCGCATCGTCAACACGCATCTGCACTCGGATCACGTGGGCGGCAACGCGGCGTTGCAGGCGGAGTTCGGCGCCTCGATCACGATTCCGCCCGGCAACGCGGATGCCGTCGAGCGTTGGGACGAAGACGCGCTGAGCTACGCGCCCACCGGACAGATCTGCCAGCGTTTCCGCTTCGATGCGTTGCTTGCACCGGGATCATTCGTTCAGCTGGGCGGCCTCTCCTGGCAAGCCGTCGCGGCTCCAGGGCACGACGCCCACATGGTGGTGCTCTACAACGAGGATGAGCGAATCCTCATTTCCGCCGACGCATTGTGGGAGCACGGATTCGGCGCGATTTTTCCCGAAGTAGAAGATGAATTCGGTTTTGCCGACGAACGTGCAGTGCTCGAGTGGATCGACCGCGTTCGCCCAAGGATGGTCATTCCGGGGCACGGGCGCCCATTCGTGGAGGTAGCAGCAGCTTTGGATCGCGCAATGCGCCGCCTCGATGCCCTCGCGGCGAGTCCCGAGCGCAACGCGCGCCATGTTGCAAAGGTCATGGTCAAGTTCTGGCTGCTGCAGGTGCGTTCGAGCACGATCGCCGCGCTGATCGACCGGCTCGCGGGTACCCGCTACCTCCAAGTAATCCACCGCCGCTATTTCGCGGATCAAACGGCTGCCGCGGTGATCGAACGAGCGGTGGCCGAACTCGTTGCGGGTGGTGCCGCCGCACGCAACGGCGATCGAGTCGACAACCGAGATGACTGAGTCGCGCCTGAGAAAAGGCTCGCGTTGGGCAGGCATGCTGCTGGTCGCCTGGCTCGGCGCTTGCGCGACCGCCCCCGAAACCCCTTCGCTGCCACCACCCAAACCGGGTGAGCCGCCTGCGCCGTCTCCGCAGGCCCCGACCGCTCCGGCCCCGTCACTCGGATTCTTCAGTCGCATCAAAGTGCCGGACACGGTGCAGCCGGTGCTGCGCCTGCAGGGACGCGGAGTTCAGGTTTTTCGCTGCGAGCCACGCGGATCCAGCTACGCATGGGTTTTCCGGCTCCCGGAGGCAGACCTGATGGATGCGACCGGCAAGGCTGTCATCCGGCATGGCGCCAATTTTTCGTTCGAGCACACGGACGGCAGCCGCCTGCTCGGTTCGGTGGTCGACTTCGACGACTCGCCGGAGGGCAATAACCTGCGCTGGCTGCTGCTTTCGGCTCGATCATTCGGGCAAGGCATCCTGACGGGAGTCACTCACGTGCAGCGCGTCAACACGAATGGCGGGATGCCGCCGCCACGCTGCGACGCTTCTCAGCAAAATCGCCTGCTAAGGGTGGATTTCTCGGCCGACTTCGTCTTCTACAAGCCGCGCTAATCTGCCGCCATGAAGACCTTCACCGCAGGAGCGCTCGCGCTGGGCGTCGCGCTGCTTGCCCTGTTGTCCGGTGCCGCGGCGGCACAGGATTCATTTGTCGGGCGTCCGGTCTACAGCGAGCCCGGCAACGGCTTGCAAATGCCGCCGGGCTGTCGCGTTGAACCGCCTTGGCGTTCGCGCCTTGGTTCGACGGACCTCGAAGTCTGGATCGTTGATTGCGGTGGTGTCGTGCGCACCTGGATGTTGCGGCGCTCAGTGCTCGAGATGGTCGACGCGAAACAGGCACGACTCAGATTCCAGATCCTCGACGATCGCGCGTGGCCGGGCGAAACCGCCGGCGATTCTGCGAGCGTGCAATGCATCGGGCGCGGCGATCAGGACACGGGCTTCGTCGTTATCGGCGCCAAATGGCGCGGGACTGGCAATGAGCTGCGCCTGAGTGCGGCGCAGACCGTCATCCGCGCCGACGCGGCAACACAGAAGTTCAAGGCGGCGGCGATTACTCAGGTCGATTGCACTCGCTTTCCGGATCGCGAGGCAATGCTGCGCCGGTTGCAGAAGGCGCCGCGCTAGCAAGAAAAAGCGCGTCCTGCGCGAAGGCCACGACCGATTGCACGATCGTTTCGTCGTCGAGGATGCGGCGATGCCCCAAACCGCTCGTCTGCAACAACCGCGCGCCGGGTAGCACCGCCGCCAGCTTGCGGCTGTGCTCGATCGGAATCACGCGATCGTCATGGTCGTGCACGATCAGCGTCGGAGCCTTGATGGCGCGAGCGTTGCGCAGGGCGTCGACTTCGATCAGCGGCATTTGCTCCTGGCGCTCGATGCCGGCCAGGTAGGCCCGCGTGGCGGCAGCGTTCAGACCAAAGCCGT
>DASQAE010000027.1:0-6967 GCA_035635915.1 Burkholderiaceae bacterium
GGCCGCGACGATCGCGTTCTCGGCGTGCACATGCTCGGTCCGGACGCGCCGGAGATCGTTCAGAGCCTGGCAGTTGCGCTCACATGCGGCGCAACCAAGCGTGATTTCGATCGCACCCTCGCGGTTCATCCCACCGCGGCCGAGGAATTCATGCTGATGCGCGCGCTGCAACGCAGGACTGCAGCTTGAGGGCCAGTGAGGCCGGGGCTGGCGATCCTTGCCGCCGCGGCCGTCGGAGTGCAGGTTGGCGCGGCGATCGTCGCGTCGCGTTACGTGATCGGGCAGACCACGCCGGTTGCGCTTGCATTGCTGCGCTACGCGATCGGCGTCCTGTGTCTGGTGCCTGCGTTGATGCTGGCGCAACGCGTGCGTTTCGCGGCGCGTGACGTAATTCCGATCGGACTGCTCGGCATCGTGCAGTTCGGCGTGCTCATCGTTCTATTGAACTTCGGCTTGCAGTTCGTGCCCGCCGGCCGCGGTGCAGTCCTGTTTGCGACCATGCCGCTTCTGACCCTGGTGTTCGCGGCCGCGATCGGCCGCGAGCGTTTGACACGCGACAAGCTGGCGGGGGTGCTGGTCGCGTTGCTGGGCGTCGCTCTCGCTGTGGTCGACAAGCTGCAAGGCGGTGCCCCGAGCGGCGAGTGGCTGGGAGCGCTGGCGGTCGTCGCCTCGGCGGCGTGCGGGGCGGTGTGCAGCGTTCTTTATCGACCATACCTGACGCGTTATCCAACGCTGCACGTCAGTGCCGCCGCGATGCTTGCCTCGGTGGGATTCCTTGGTGTTGCGGCTGCGACGGAAGGGTTTTTTCGAGCTGGCCGCGATTTAGCGCTTTGGGTTGGGCGGCGGTGGTTTTTATCGGTCTAAGCAGCGGCGTGGGCTACACGCTCTGGCTGTGGGCCTTGCGCCATGCGTCGCCGACGCGGGTGACGGTCTTTCTCGCGCTTAGTCCGGTCACGGCGGCCATCCTGGGCGCCATATTGCTGGCGGAGCCGCTGGGCTGGATGTTGCTCGCAGGCTTGGCCTGCGTCGTGGCAGGCATCTGGCTGGCGTTTCGGCCAGACGCGGATGCCGCGGCTCGCGTATCGCTCAGCGCCGGCTAGCGGGCCGACTGCTTAGCCGCTCTTGTCCGGCTGCGGCCCGGGCACGGGGGCGGCTGCGTCTTCGGCCGGCGGCGTGGCGCCGGACTCGGTGCGGTTGGCTTTGCGTTGCCGCTTTTCTTCCTGCTTCTTCTTTTTCGCCAATTCGCGTTGGCGCTTTTCGAACGAGTAGTTGGTCTTTGCCAAGGTGCTTGCTCCTTTATCGCGTGCGCTTTGCCTTGCGAGCATACGCGCCCGCCCATGGGCGTGCAGCGCAGCGTCTGCCGCGACAGAAGTCGTCCAAAAAAAAACCGCAGCGCGTGCTGCGGTTTCGATCAGGTGCGGACCGATTACAACGGTCGGATCTGCGATGCCTGCGGACCTTTTTGGCCCTGCTTGACCACGAACTCAACCCGCTGCGCTTCCTTCAGCGACTTGAATCCGTTGCCCTGGATTTCCGAGAAGTGCGCGAACAAGTCGGCGCCACCATCGTCAGGCTTGATAAAACCAAAACCTTTTGCATCGTTGAACCATTTGACCGTTCCTTGGGCCATGTGACGTCCTTAAGTCTTTGATGAGGGATATGCGGGTAAGAGAGTCTGCGCGGCGTGCCGACGATCGAGCAACGTAACCTGGGGTATTGAAGACGCCGCGGCGGAACTGGCCAGGGCGAACAAGGCCGAAGGAATACCGATACCGAACCGAAAGCGGCACGCAGAGTACGCGGTCTCCCGGGGGCTGTCGAGAGGGTTTTGGTGGATCCTGCACAGTTCGCCGGCACCTGTCGCGCCGCAGCTACGCTTGTGCGGTTCTGATCGATCGATCTACGGAGGAGCCGGCATGGAGCGGACCGAGAAAGACAGTTTTGGCGCAATCGCCGTCCCCGCCGAGCGGCTCTGGGGTGCTCAGACGCAACGGTCGTTGCGCTTTTTCGCCATCGGCGACGAGACGATGCCGATGCCGCTCATCGAGGCTCTTGTCACGATCAAGCGCGCCGCCGCGACCGTCAACCTCGAACTGGGCGAGCTCGATCAGAAAAAGGCTGCCGCCATCATCGCGGCTGCCGACGAGGTACTCGCCGGCCGCCACCCGGGTGAGTTTCCCCTGTCCATCTGGCAGACCGGGTCGGGAACCCAAACCAACATGAACGTCAACGAGGTGCTCGCGAATCTTGCGTCTGAGTTGATGGGCGGGGAACGCGGCCAAGGCCGCCTGGTGCATCCCAACGATGACGTCAATCGCGGCCAGAGCAGCAACGACGTGTTTCCCACCGCAATGCACGTCGCGGCAGTGGTTCAAACCCGGCGCACCTTGCTTCCGGCGCTGGCGGCCCTCGAAGCGACGCTCGATGCCAAAGCGAACGAATACGCACAGATCGTAAAGATCGGCCGCACCCACCTGCAGGACGCAACGCCGATGACGCTGGGGCAGGAGTTCTCCGGCTATGCAGCGCAACTGCGGCTGGCGCGCTCCGCGATCGAGGTTGCACTCGGCCCGGTGCACGAGTTGGCACTTGGCGGCACGGCAGTGGGAACCGGGTTGAACACCCACCCGCAGTTCGCGCAGAAAGCAACGGCCGAGATCGCGCGACTCACTGCGTTTCCGTTCGTGTCGGCGCCGAACAAGTTCGCGGCGCTGGCGGGCCACGAGCCACTGTTGTTCCTGCACGGGGCGTTCAAGACGCTTGCTGCTGCGCTGACCAAGATCGCCAATGATGTGCGCTGGCTCGCGAGCGGGCCGCGCGCGGGCCTGGGAGAAATAAGGCTGCCGGAAAACGAGCCCGGTTCGTCGATCATGCCGGGCAAGGTCAATCCGACCCAATGCGAAATGCTGACGATGGTGGCGGCGCAGGTTTTCGGCAACGACGTTGCGGTATCCATCGGCGGCGCCAGCGGCAACTTCGAACTGAACGTCTACAAGCCGCTCATCGTCCACAACGTGCTGCGCAGCATCCGCCTGCTCGGCGACGCCATGAACAGCTTCGAAAGCCACTGTGTCGCCGGCATCGAGCCGAATCGCACCCGCATGGCGGAACTGGTCGAGCGTTCGTTGATGCTGGTCACCGCGCTGGCGCCGCACATCGGTTACGAAAAGGCGGCGGCGATTGCGCATCGGGCGCACCACGAGGGAACGTCGCTGCGCGAAGCGGCGCTCGCGCTAGAGTATGTGACCGCGGAGCAGTTCGATCGCTGGGTACGACCGCAAGACATGCTCGGTCCGACGCAACGCACTGCGGCAAGCTGAATCAGCCGGCACGCGCTATAACAACAACAAAACAGGAGACAGGATGCGCCCGCATTGGAAGTTCTGGCCGCTGCGTTTGCCGAAGAGCATTACGCTGCCCGAGACCACGCTGGTCTTCAATCTCGACGTCACCGCCACGCGTTATCCGAATAAGGACGCGATCCGTTTTTTCGGTGCGGGTCTGACGTACGCCGAGCTCAAGCGGCAGGTCGATGCGCTCGCCGGGTGGCTGCAGCGCGTAGCGAACGTGGCGCGGGGCGATCGGGTTCTGCTTTACGTGCAGAACTCGCCGCAGCACGTTGTTGCCACGTACGCCATCCTGCGCGCCGAGGCGGTAGTGGTTCCCGTCAACCCGATGAACCGTGCGGAGGAGTTGCGCCACTACATCACCGACTCCGGCGCGCGCGTGGTTATCTGCGCCGCGGACCTCGCAGGCATGGTCGCGCAGGCGAATGCCGAACTCGGCGCTGACGAGCAAGTGCGCCAAATCCTGGTCACGCGCTACACCGATGCCATGCCGCCGCGCGGCCAGTTGGATCCCGAAGAAGCGCCGCCCGCCGCCTGGAGCGCATGGCTCGAGGCAGATCCCCCATTGCCCGCGGGTGCCACGCGCTGGACCGACGCTATGGCAGCAGCGCACGCGCCACTGCCGACGCAAGCCGGACCCGATGATCTCGCCGTCATGCCCTACACGTCGGGCACAACCGGGTTCCCGAAGGGTTGCATGCACACTCACCGGACGATCATGCATAACGTCATCGGCGGCGCGTTGATGGCGACTGCGGGCGCCGACGCAACCGTGCTCGGCGTCGTGCCGTTGTTTCACGTCACGGGCATGCTCTACGGCATGCACACGCCGATTTTTGGCGGGTCCACGGTAGTGATGATGCCGCGCTGGGAGCGCGAACTCGCCGGCCGCCTGATCTCACGCCACCGCGTCACGCACTGGACCAACATCCCGACGATGATCATCGACATGTTCGGCAGTCCGAACCTCGAAAAATTCGACCTGTCGAGCCTGCGCAATCTCTCAGGCGGCGGTGCAGCGATGCCGCAGGCGGTGGCGGAACGACTGCAGAAACAGTTCGGAATCACGTACGCGGAAGGCTACGGGCTGACCGAAACCGCGGCGCCGTCGCATACCAATCCGCCGGAGCGCGCGAAGTTGCAGTGCCTCGGCATGCCCATTTACGGCACCGATGCGCGCGTGGTGGATCCGACCACGCTGAAGGAACTGCCGCCGAATGAAGTGGGCGAGATCATCGTCAACGGCCCGCAGGTGTTCAAGGGGTACTGGCGCAATCCCGCCGCAACGGCCGCCGCGTTCATCGAATTCGAAGGCAAGACGTTTTTTCGCACGGGCGATCTCGGGCGCATGGACGAGGAGGGTTACTTTTTCCTCACCGATCGTCTGAAGCGCATGATCAACGCCAGCGGTTTCAAGGTCTGGCCGGCGGAAGTCGAGAATCTTTTGTACAAACACCCGGCGATTCAGGAAGCCTGCATCATCGCGAGCCGCGATGCCTACCGTGGTGAAACCGTGAAAGCGGTCGTGGTCCTGCGCGCGGAGGCGAAAGGCCGCACTTCCGTCGGCGACATCATCGGCTGGGCGCGCGAGCACATGGCCGCCTACAAGGTGCCGCGCCTGGTGGAGTTCGTCGATGAGTTGCCGAAATCGGGCACCGGCAAGGTGATGTGGCGCGCGCTGCAGGAGCGCGAGGCTGCGCGCGAGGCGGCACCGAAGCAGTAACCGGCGTGCGTCGACCGCGCTGACTGTCGAATCGGCGCTGGAATGCGGCCTATGGCCGGTTGCATCCGGTCGCGCGCATCCTGCGTATCTGACCCTTTTGCTGATTCTTGCCAGAGGGTTCTCAGATGCCCAATCTGATCGATGTTCTTCTCGACCCGGCTTCCCTGGTCGTGTTTGCGCTCTTCGGTGGACTGATGCTGTGGGAGTCGCTGCGGCCGGCGCGCGTGTTGCCGCAGATGAAGGGCTGGCACGCGATGGGACTCGCGGGCTGCGCCGTGTTCTTTCTGCTCTCGAGTTACCTGCCGTGCGCGTGGGCCAACTATGTCGGTTACCTGCGGGTCGTCGATCTCTCCGGGCCTGGAACGGCCGGCGGAGCGTTGTGCGCGGTGATGGTCTATGAAGCGGGTGCGTACGCGTATCACCGCGCGATGCATCGGCTTGCCGTGTTATGGCGTCGGCTGCACCAGATGCATCACAGCGCCGAGCGCAGCGATACGTTCGGTGCGTTCTGGTTCAGTCCGTTCGACATGGCTGTTCGGCGCCATGTTGCTGGCGCGTGATGTCGCGGGCTCGGTGGCGAAAATCAAAAACGCGCGCTGACGCCAACCAGCATCTCGACCTGTTGCAGCGTGTCCCCTTTGATCGTGATGGTGCAACCGCCCGAGCAGAACAGGTTGCCGGAACTGTTGATGAGCGTCCAATAGCCGCGGCCCTCGACGCGCAAAGCGGCGTAGCGACCAAGCGGAAGCGAGTAGCCAAGTGCCACCGACAGCGATGCCTTGGTTTCGGACTCAAATCCGTCCAGCCCCGGTGCAAGACGGGTGAATCCGAGTCCGCCGGCAACAAAAGGGCCGATGCCCGCGGGGCCGTCGAAATAGTTGGTGCCGCCAAAATGGAAATAGGAAACCTTCACCGGCAGGCGCATGGTGGTCGTGGAGCCGATCCGCGTCACTGCCAGCGACGTGCTCTGGTGGCTGGCGAAAAACTCGAGCTGGCGCGTTTCGTCGAACGTGAGATCGAGCGCAGCCGAGAAAGCGGCGCTGTCGCGCAGGCGCACGTTGCGCTGAGCCACGCTGTCCTCCAGCGTGCCGCTGGCGCGCCAGCCGCCGAAGGCGGTGACGCTGTTCTCGGCCAATGCTGTGACCGGAGCCGTGAGTGCAAGGACGCACGCCAACACGACCAGCCGACCGGTTCGCTTCATTTGACTTGCTGCGGCGGATAACACGGATTCGCTGAGCTCGAGCAAAGGTCGCACGATAGCTCCGCGGCGCCGCTGCCGGCAGGCGTGCCGGTTCGCGCCGACGCGGTAATCTCCAGCATCAGCATCATGTTGTTCGAGGATTCATCATGAAACGCGCAGAGTGGAACGGCGCTGTGCTCGCGGAATCGGACGATATCGTGAGCGTCGAGGGCAACGCGTATTTCCCGGAACAGTCGCTGCGGCGTGAATTCTTCCAGCCGAGCGAGACCAACAGCGTCTGCCCGTGGAAGGGCACGGCCAGCTATTACAACGTGCGGGTCGAAGGCAAGGAGAACCGCGACGCCGCCTGGTATTACCCGCAACCGTTCGACGCCGCACGCCAGGTCAAGGGACGGGTCGCATTCTGGAAGGGCGTCGTGGTGCGCGACGTCTGACGATCTTCCGCGCGCGGCCAGGCGGGCGCGCGCGCGGCAACGCGGGAGGAGGGGCCTGCGCGCATGGCATCGACGGTGACACTGCCGTTGTGGCTGGTGGTGCTTGCGGGCGTGCTCACCGCGTGGGCGGTGCTGGATCGCCTGCTTGTGCCGAGTGTGCGCTGGTTCCTGCGCAGCCGCGCGAACCGCGTGCTCGACGACGTGGGCCAGCGCCTGAAGATCCAGATCCGGCCGTTCCAGCAGTCGAATCGGCGCGCGCTGG
>DASQAE010000028.1:0-4211 GCA_035635915.1 Burkholderiaceae bacterium
CGGCACGGGAGCAGGCACGACCGCCGAAACGGGTACGCCCGTTGTCACTGCACCGGGAACACTTGGGGTCAATGCAGCGATGAGTTGGCAGGGTCCCAACACCGTACGCGCCGGCGAGACGTTTGCGTTGCAACTGACGATGCAGTCCGAGGCGCCGATCGTCACCTTGCCCCTGGTGATCACCTTTGACCCCAAGGTGATCGAAGTGGTTGGCGTGACCGAAGGTACTTTCATGCGCGATGGCGGTGTCGCGACCACCTTCTCCAGCCGCGTCGATCCGAATGGCCAGGTGATTGTCTCGATAACGCGGCAGGCGTCGACCGGCGCAAGCGCACTCGGCACCGTCATCACGCTCAACCTGCGCGGCATCGCGGCGGCCGATTCAACCCGGATTCAGATGGATAACGCGGCCGCGATCGGCCCACTTGGCCGCAGCGTGATCGTGCCCGTGCCGGCACCGTATACCGTGAAGGTCACTCCATAGCGGTGCTCGGCAGGCGATGCGCGGCTTCACACTGATCGAGCTCGTGGTCACGCTGGCAATCATGGCGGTGCTCGCGACGATCGCGTTACCCACGGCGCAGGTGGCGCTCCAACGCACCAAGGAACAGGACCTGCGCTTCGCGTTGCGCGAGATCCGCACCGCGATCGACGCTTACAAGAAAGCGGCCGACGACGGCCGCATCAAGCGTGATGCGAACGCAACCGGCTACCCGGCGCGGCTCGGTATCCTGGTCGACGGTGTCGAAGACCAGCGCAACGCCAAACGTGCCAAGATTTTTTTTCTGCGCCGCTTGCCGCGCGATCCGATGTATCCCGATCCCGATGCATCCGCTGAAGAGACGTGGGGCAAGCGGTCCTATGCAAGCGAAGCAGCCGAGCCGAAGGAAGGCGACGATGTGTACGACGTGTATTCGAAGTCGGCCGGCGTCGGTCTGAACGGCGTCGCATATCGGCGGTGGTGACGATGCAAAAGCGGATGCGCGGACGCGGTTTCACGCTGATCGAACTGATCGTCGTGCTCGCGATCGTCGCGTTGCTCGCGACGCTGGCGCTGCCGCGTTACTTCCAGAGCGTGGACGTCTCGAAGGAGACCGTGCTGAAAGAGAACTTGCACTCGATGCGCGAGACGATCGACAAGTTCTACGCCGATACCGGGCGTTATCCGGAAAGCCTGGAAGAACTCGTCGAGCGCAAGTACCTGCGCGCGATTCCGCCGGACCCGATCACCGACAGCAAGGACGGTTGGGTCATCGTCGCCCCCGAGGGCGACCTGAAAGGGCGGGTTTACGACGTTCGCAGCTCCGCACCCGGGCAGACGCGTGACGGCAAACTTTTCACCGACCTATGACTCAGCCGCAGGTTGCCGCGCGGCGTTGCTTGCGCGGCTTCACGTACATCGGACTGCTGATTCTGATCGCCATCCTCAGCGTCGCCGCCACTGCGACGATCCAGCTCGGCTCGATCGTGCAGCGCCGCGATGCTGAACAGCAGTTGCTCTACGTCGGCGACCAGTTCCGCCTCGCGCTGCGCAGTTATCGCGACAGCTCGCCAGTCGGCGCGCCGCCGTTCCCGAAGGAACTGGAACAGTTGCTGAAGGATCCGCGCTTTCCTGCGACACGCCGTCATATGCGCGCGATTCCAGTCGATCCGCTGACCGGCGAGTCGAAATGGGGTCTTGTCCGTTCACCAGAGGGCTGGATCATCGGCGTGCACAGCTTGAGCGAGGCGCGACCGATAAAAGTGAGCAACTTCGAGCCGGAGTTCGCGTCGTTCGAGGGCAAGGAGAAGGTGAGCGAGTGGGTGTTCAGCGCCCTGCCCGTACTCCTGCAACGTCCGATCGATTCGAAGCTGCCGCAGACGCAGCCGCAGCCGTTGAAACCCGGCTGATGCGATTTGCAGTGGCCGCAAATTCCGGCGGTGATCGCCGGCTCAGTCGTCGCGGTAGCGCCGACGTCCATTCGGACTCGCTCGACGGTGGGGCGTTGGTGCCACCGGAGTGCTTTATCGTTTTCCCATGCGGCGCCCTGCTCGGGGCACCTGCTTCCCCGTTGATTCAAGGCATCGCCTCATGGCTGGTCGCAAGATCTCGGTAATCCTGTTTTCAGTCTCCGTCGGGTGCGGCTTGAGCGCCTGCGGCGGCGCCGATTCGACTGGTGCCCCGACTCCTGCGCCTGCTCCCGTACCCGCCCCGACTCCTGCGCCAACGCCGTCACCGACGCCAACACCAAGTCCCGCGCCGACACCGAGTCCTACGCCGGCGCCGACTCCGGCCCCGACGCCGACACCCAGTCCTGCTCCGAGTCCGACGCCAACACCTGCTCCTGCGCCGACTCCGTCACCGACGCCGCCGCCGTCCGCGACGGCATGCCCGAATCCAACCGGCCGTGTGCTCGAGGTTGGACCCGGCAAGACCTATTCCGCCCCAAGTAAAGCGGCTGCGGTTGCTCAGAATGGCGACACCATCCACATCGCGGCCGGCGATTATCGCGGCGACGTCGCAAGCTGGTTTGCGAGCAACCTCACCATCTGCGGCGTCGGCGGCCGCGCGCGCATGTTTGCCGACGGCAACAACGCCGAAGGCAAAGGCATCTGGGTCTTCAACATGCCCAACACGACCACCACCACGGTGGTCAACGTCGAGTTTCACGATGCCAAGGTGCCGGACCAGAACGGCGCAGGCATCCGCCTGGACGGGGGCAGCCTGGTCCTGCGCAACGCGGGCTTCTACGACAACGAGAACGGCATTCTCGGCGGCAACGGCGGCACCACGCTGACGATCGAATCCAGCGAGTTCTCCGGCAACGGCTTTGGCGGCGACGGTCACACGCACAACATCTATGTCGGCTTCGCCGATCGCGTGAACGTGAAGGCGAGTTACTTCCACCACGCCCATGTGGGCCACAACTTCAAGAGCCGGGCGAAAGAGAACTACGTCGAGGACAGCTACTTCGTCGACGGGACCACGGGCAACTCGAGCTACCTGCTCGACTTCCCTAACGGCGGCCTCGTCTTCCTGCGCGGCAATCTGTTGCACAAGGGGCCGAATGCGGACAACTCCATCCTGGTCTCGTTCAACGCAGAACCCGGAAGTTTTGGTGTGACCTGGCCCATCAACACCGTGACGATGCTGCACAACACCGTCGTGACCACGTACGGCAGCGGCGCTTATCTCTACGTGCCGGGCGACACGCAGGCCGTGACACTGACCGCGAATCTGTTCGCGGGCAACGCCGGACTCGTATCGGGCGGTTTTGCGTCAACGAAGATCGTGCAGCAGAACAACTTCACGACCACCGCTGCCAATGTCCCGGGCGCCGCCAACGCGCAGTTCTGGCCGGCAGCCTCGATCCTCAGTCAACTGGGCCTGGCGACCGTGCCCGATGCGCAATACGTGAACGATTCACCGCAGCCGATGCAACTGCGTCCGATCAACAGCGCAAGTGCACGCAAGATCGGTGCGCTGCAGGCGGCGCCGTAGCTGACAGCGCTGCCGAGTGTCGATCGACTTGATAGCGACTGCGGAGCAAACCGCTCAGACGAAACCAACAGCGCACTAGCCGTCGCTCTTCAGCGCGCCAACCTGCTCTACCAGGGTCTCGGTGTGCCGAGTGATCTGCTCTGCCATGATGCGCGCGCGCCGGTCGATTTTTTCGGCGGCGTTGGTGACCGTGGTTGCATGAGTGCGGATTTCGTCGAAACCTTCGACCTGCTTCGTGATCGCGGCGATCGCGGTATCGATTCTCTGCATGCTCGCCGCCTCTGCCGTCGAACGCCGGCTCGCGCGTACGGATAACGCTTTTGCGCATGTAAGTGCGGCGAACAGCACGATGTCGGTCAACTCGTCGTCGGCATCCCATACGGCGACCAGCGTCTGGCCGTAACGCGCCAGCGGTTCAAGCGCGGCCGGCGCGGTTTTCCTCGAGTGCACGAACAGGCAGACGCCGGCGCCGCGATTACTGCGTGCCGCCTCGGCCTCGTCGAGCGTGCTGTTGAGCCGGTACGACGCGTCCTCCTTCGCCTCGATGACGATGCGCGCGCCAGGTGCGGCCGAGTCATCCGACAGCGTGACCACGAAGTCGCCCTTCTTGCTGCGCGGGATGTTGCCCGACGAGTTGCTCACGAGTTCGAATACATCGCCGGCGGGCTGCACAAGACGACGTACTGCTTCCCCGACCGCTTCCTCGAATACGCGCCCGTGCGTGGTTGAG
>DASQAE010000029.1:0-3520 GCA_035635915.1 Burkholderiaceae bacterium
CGCGCAAGGCGCCACGCAAAGCCCCTGCAGCGCGCAAACGCGCCCCCGCGCCGGCGAAAAAGAAGCGCGCCACCCGCAAGACGGCGCCAAAAACCGCACCGCGCAAGACGGCGGTTAAAAAACCCGCTGCGCGCAAAAAGGCGCGCACGTAGTGAGCCGTGATGAAGCTCACGATCGTTGCCGTCGGCCAGCGTCAACCAGGAGGGGCGGACGCGGCGGTCGCGGATTACCTGGCGCGCTTCCCCTCCGACTTCGAAGTGCGGCTGGTCGAAGTCAAGCCCGAAGTGCGAGCCGGCCAGCCGCTCGAAAAGATGCTGGGGGCAGAGGCGCAGCGGTTGCAGGCGGCAACGGCGCAAGCGACGCTGGTGGTTGCCCTCGACGAGCGCGGGAAGGACTGGACGACCAGTCAGCTTGCCGAGCAGTTGCAAGCGTGGCGCGACGCATCCGAACGAGTCGCCTTCGTGATCGGGGGCCCGGACGGGCTCGATTCCGACTTCAAGCGCGCGGCCAGGATGCAGCTGCGGCTTTCCTCGCTGACCCTGCCGCACGCGCTTGCGCGAGTCCTCCTGGCTGAGCAGCTCTACCGGGCCTGGAGCATTCTGGCCCGTCACCCTTACCATCGCACCTGATGGACACCAATCAGGCTCTTTTCGCGGGGGCTCAGGAATGACGGACCTCTACCTCGCTTCGCGCAGCCCGCGCCGGCGCGACCTGCTCAAGCAGATCGGGGTGAAGTTCGAGCCGCTGATGTTGCGTTTGACCTTGCCGCGTGGCGCCGACGTCGAAGAGGTGCGTCAGCCCGGAGAAACGCCCGGCGCCTACGTCGAGCGCATTGCGCAGGAAAAGGCGCGTGCCGCTGCACGCGCCGTCGCCATGCGTTCGCTGTTCGGCAAGCCCGTGATCACCGCCGATACCGTGGTCGTCGTCGACGATGAGACGCTCGACAAACCCGGCAACGCCGTGCGTGCGGCCGAATTCCTGCGCCGTCTCTCGGGCCGTACCCACGAGGTGCGCACCTGCGTCGTGGTGGCGGTCGGCAGCGGCAACGCGCAGCGCCTGCTCACCCAGACGTCGGTATCGCAGGTGACCTTCTGTGCGCTGACCGATGCGCAGATCGCACAGTACTGCGCCACGAACGAAGGGTTCGACAAAGCGGGCGGCTACGCAATCCAGGGCCTGGCCGCGGTGTTCGTGCAACGTCTCGAGGGCAGTTATTCGGGTGTGATGGGCCTGCCGCTGTACGAGACCGCCCAGCTGCTGCGCCAGGCGGGAGTACCGGTCCCATGAACTCCCTCCCCCACGCGGCGGGGGAGAGTTGGGCTCGGGGCGCAACGAGCGCGAGCGCTGCAGCCGGGCGCGTCCACTCACCCGGTAAGCTCGCCCAAATGGATGATGTCCTCATAAATATCACGCCGCAGGAAACGCGGGTCGCGGTGCTCAGCGCCGGAGTGGTGCAGGAGCTGCAGATCGAGCGCTCCGCTTCACGTGGCCTCGTCGGCAACATCTATCTCGGCAAGGTGGCGCGTGTTCTGCCCGGGATGCAGTCGGCGTTCATCGACATCGGTCTCGAGCGTGCCGCGTTCCTGCATGTTGCCGACATCTGGGAATACCGCCAGTTCACGCAGGAGAAACCGCCTCCGATAGAGCGCCTGCTGCACGAAGGCGACGCGCTGCTGGTGCAGGTGGTCAAGGATCCGATCGGCACCAAGGGTGCGCGCCTCTCGACCCAGGTGAGCCTGGCGGGACGACTGCTGGTCTACCTGCCGCAGGATCCGCACATCGGCGTGTCGCAACGGATCGAAGCCGAGGCCGATCGTGCCCACCTGCGCGAGTTGCTGCAACGGCTGGTGCCCGCCGACGAAAAAGGCGGCTACATCGTGCGTACCAGCGCCGAAGACGCCGCGGAGGCGGATATCGCGGCCGACCTGTCGTACCTGCGCAAACGCTGGCTCGAAATCGCCGATGCCGCGCGCAAGGTGCCTGCGCCCTCGTTGCTGTACCAGGAGCTGTCGCTGGCGCAGCGGGTGCTGCGCGACGTGGTCACCGACCTGACTCAAACGGTGCAGATCGATTCACGCGAGAACTTCGTGTCGCTGCAGGCGTTCGCAGCGCAGTATGTGCCGCAAGTTAGCCTGCGCCTCGTGCACTACGCGGGCGAACGGCCCTTGTTCGATCTCTACCAGATCGATGATGAAATCGAAAAGGCGCTGGCGCGCCGCGTCGACCTGAAAAGCGGGGGCTATCTCATCATCGACCAGACCGAGGCGATGACCACGATCGACGTCAACACCGGCGGTTTTGTCGGCACACGCAACTTCGACGACACGATCTTCAAGACCAATCTGGAGGCAGCGCACGCGATTGCGCGCCAGCTGCGGCTGCGCAACCTGGGCGGCATCATCGTGGTCGATTTCATCGACATGATGAACGCTGAGCATCGCGATTCGGTGCTGGGCGAGTTCAAGAAGGCGCTGGCTCGCGACCGCACGCGCATGACGGTAAGCGGCTTCACCCAGCTCGGCCTGGTGGAGATGACGCGCAAACGCACGCGCGAATCGCTGGCGCATGTGCTGTGCGAGTTGTGCCCGGTGTGCGGCGGTCGCGGCGAGGTCAAGACCGCGCGCACCGTCTGCTACGAGATCCTGCGCGAAATCCTGCGCGAGGCGCGCCAGTTCCGCGAGGCACGTGAATTCCGCATCCTCGGGTCACAGCTGGTGATCGACATGTTCCTGGAAGAGGAATCGCAGGCGCTGGCGATGCTGTCGGACTTCATCGGCCGCCCGATCAGCATGCAGGTCGAGTCCGTCTATCACCAGGAGCAGTTCGACGTCGTGCTGATGTGAATCGGTGGGCGCACGAACGAAGCTACGCCACGCCGAACGACGCGCGTCTCACCGGCACCGTGTTTTGTTCCTTTGCCTCCTCCGGCCGTTCGCCGGGCGCACTCTCGCCATCGCTGAACGCAAGCCCACTCGCCGACGCGCGCGCGCCCGCAGCGGGGTCGACCTGCAGCATGTAACCGCGGCCATACAACGTGCCGATGCGCACCGCTGTGATTCCCGCGACCGCAAGCTTGCGTCGGATGCGCGACACCGCGATGTCGATCCCGCGGCCGTCGTCGCTGTCGCGTCCATGCAAGGCGCGGGTGATGGTTGCCCGATCGAGCGGCACGCCGTGCGACTGTGCCAGCAGAAACAACAAGTCGAACTCCCGGCTCGTCAGCATCAACAGAACGTCTCCGACCCGCACGCCGCGGGTTGCGCGGTCGAGCTGCAACGAACCGACGCTGACGATCAGCGCTTCCGCCGCCGCGCTGCGCGCCGCCAGCAGGCGATTGAGCTTGGCGAGCACCAACCGCGGCGTTGACGTGCGTGGGAGGAAGTCAGCGGCACCCAGCTCGATGCCGATGATCTGGTCGATCTCCTCGCATTCCGCGCCCAGCAGCACCACCGGCGTGCGGGCCGCGGCGACCAGATCGCACAGCAGCACGATGTACGTCTTGCCGAAGCCCTCGGTATCG
>DASQAE010000030.1:0-1609 GCA_035635915.1 Burkholderiaceae bacterium
CTGGCGGGCGAGGAGGCGCGCTGGCGCAGCGTGATGCAGACCTCGCCGATCGGCATGGCGCTGGTTGCGCCAGGCGGACACCTGATCGAAGTCAACGCAGCGTTGGCGCAAATGCTCGGCTACACGTCGGCCGAGTTACTCGCGAAAACGCTCAACGAACTGACCGAGCCGCAGGATGCACAGGCCACGCTCGACGCAGAAGCGGAAGTCGTACGCGGCGCGCGCAACGTTGTGCAGCTGCAGAAGCGTTACCGGCGCAAGGATGGCAGCGTAATGACCGCGATCGTCGCGCTCTCAGCCTTGCACGGGCCCGACGGACACACGCGGCTGCTGCTCGAGCAGATCGAAGACATTACCGGTCGACTGCATGCCGCGCGTGTACTCGCCGAGGCACTCGAACGCCAGCGCGGCGAGGCGCGCTTTCGTGCGGCGGTCGAGGTCGCGCCGACAGCGATGGTGATCGTGGATCGGCGCGGCGCTATCACGATGGCCAATGCGCTTGTGGAACGCGCGTTCGGCTGGAAAAGCGACGAACTGATCGGCCGTTCGATCGAGATGCTGATCCCGCAGCGGTTTCGTGCCGCTCACCTAACGCAGCGGCTTGCCTTCCTGGCAGCGCCGCAGACACGACGCATGGGCGAAGGGCGCGATCTGTACGCGTTGCGCAAGGATGGGAGCCAGTTCCCGGTCGAGGTCGGCCTGGCCTCGTTCGAAACGGGCGAAGGTTCGTTTGTGCTTGCGGCCCTGGTCGACATCACACAACGCAAGCGCGGCGAAAGCGACATCCTGCGCGCCAATGCCGACCTGGAAGAGTTCGTGTACCTGGTTTCGCATGACCTGCGCACGCCGCTGCGCGCGATCGACCACCTGGTCGACTGGATCAGCGAGGATCTCGGGCCGCACCGCCCCGGCGACGTCGGCCGCAACCTGGAGCGCCTGCGCCTGCGCGTGCGCCGCATGGAGAACATGATCCAGGATCTGTTCAACTATTCGCGCGTCGGCCGTGACCACGTTGCGCGCGAGACGATCGTGCTCGACGCCTTGGTGCAGCACGTGGTCGACGATCTCGCTATCGCCGACACGTTTCAGGTGGACGTGCACGACGCGGCAGGGGCGCTGCTCGCCGCGCGTACGCCGCTCGAGACGGTGCTGCGCAACCTGCTTGCCAATGCGGTCAAGCATCACGACCGACCGTTCGGCAAGGTTGTCGTCGATGCGTCGCGCGACGGCGCGTTCTGCACGATCAGCGTGACCGATGATGGCCCGGGAATCGCACCGCAGGATCAGGTCCGTATCTTCAAGCTGTTTCAGACGCTGGCACCCATGGAAGGCGAGCACATCGGCGGCATCGGGCTGGCAGTCGTAAAAAAGTGGGTCGAGGCTTCCGGCGGCAGCGTCGATGTTGTTTCCCCTGTCAACGTGGGGCGCGGGAGTAGATTCACGGTCAGGTGGCCGCTGGATGGAGATCAGGTTGGAGCAGGTGCTGGGCAGGGCTGAGATCCTCGTCGTCGAGGATGATGACGTGCAGGCAGAGGCGGTCGTCCGCAGCTTGCGCAAGGCGGGGGTCGACTCGACGATCGTCGTCGCACCCGAGGGTTGGGAGGCGCTT
>DASQAE010000031.1:0-5362 GCA_035635915.1 Burkholderiaceae bacterium
AACACGTTCGGGTCATCGGCATCGTCTTGCAGCACCGGCTGCAGTACTTGTGCGGCCTGGCCGTGTTTCCCTTGATTGGTCAGAGCGTCGGCCAGCACGCGTCGCGCGAGCGATTGCTGCGGATCGAGGTCGAGCGCACGCGAGGCCGCGCTGGCTGCGCCTTCAAAATCGCCTTGCTTGCGGCGTGCCTGGGCGAGGTTCAGCCACAACACCGCGTCGCGCGGCTTGTGGCCGAGCGCGCGCTCGAAGGCAGCGGCTGCATCTGCCCAACGGCCGTCATTGAGTGCGGCGGCGCCCTGTTGGAAGATCGCTTCCGCCTTGCGCTCGACCTTGCCCGGCCGGCGATTCTGGTCGCTGACTGCAGATGACATGAGCGTCCACCGGAAAAAGAAGAGACGGCCCCCTCGGCCGACTTGCCCGGAACTTTAGGGTGGGAGGCGCTCGTCCAGTACGCGATAAGGAAAACGAATCGCAGGTTATTTGCTGCGCGCAACACGGCGTTGCCCCTTGTCGGCCGAAGTGAGACGGCGATCGGCCGCTTATCGTCGCTTTGACCGTGCGCCATGGCACCGGCGACACCGAGGACCAGTCCGCGCGCGTGATCGCAACCGCAACAGCGGCGATCCTACTTTTGCAAGGTTTGAGAAGAACCCGGACGCGCCTGAATGGGCGCGGTCATCCAAGTTTCACTAATCGCGGCGCGCTTCGTCAGCGCCGTACGGAAACATCTCGTGCCAGGCCTGCTCGTACTGCCTGCCGGTGCCGATCCAGGCAACCGTGCCGACAGAAAGCGCCGCTGTATATATAGCGGCGATGCGCTCGCCCTGGCGTTCACCGCAGCGCAGGCGCACGGCCGACAGCAGGTGCAGATGGCCTTCGGCGTAGCGCCGTTCGATCACTCGGGTCTTGTGGTCCCATGGAAGCAGGGATTCAGGCAGGCCGGCGATGCCGCGCCGGCCGGTGTCGCGGCGCGCCGCGGTATCTTCGAACCACACAAACAGATCGCCGGTAGGGCGCAGCGGCGCCACAGGCTTGCTGGTGGTCTCTTCGGTTTCGATCGGCTGGTGCATTCCCGCATCGAAGTCGTTCGTCGATGATTCCGGCGACAAAGGCTTGGTAGCGTGGTCCGCGAGTCGTTTCACCAGTTCCGTACGCGTCATGCGCGCTCCCGAAGTCTCCGCCCGCTGCCCGGGCGAGTTATCCCTGCTTGCGTAAGGAATCGGCGCTTCTGGATCGCTCTTGAGAGTGGCGCGCAAAAAAAAGCGGGGTCGCGCGGTGCCAATTCAAGGGTTTGTTTGGCCAAGGGGCACGCGCTCGCGGGCCTAAAGTAAGCAAAGAGGCGGCCGATATTCGACGTATCGGCCGGTTCGCGGCGCCGAATAATCCTTCGGGTAACCCGAGGAGACGCCGCGCCGATTGGCGCGCGTGCTGCCGCCAACCATGGCCGATTCCGATCACTCAGCGCAGGAACGCACGCTCGAACCGTCGGCAAGACGATTGGAGGAAGCACGGCGCGAAGGACAGGTGCCGCGCTCGCGCCATCTCGCCCATCTGCTCCTGCTCGGTGGTGCGGCATTGGCGCTGTTCATGCTCGGCGATCCGCTGCTTGCCGATCTGCGCGCGGTGCTCGCGCGCGGGCTCGCCTTCGATGCCGCGACCGTGCGCGATCCGGCGCGCATGACCGCGCGTTTCGGCGAACTTGCTGCGCACGGATTGCTTGCCGTTGCGCCGGTGCTGGTGATCCTGCTGGCGGCCGCGTTCGCTGCGCCGCTTGCCGTCGGTGGCTGGCTCTTTTCGCCGCAACTTGCCGCGCCGCGTCTGGACCGGATGAGCCCGGCGAAGGGCTTCGGCCGCATGCTGTCGCTCACGGCCTTGTCCGAACTCGGCAAGGTGTTGCTGGTGACCGTGCTGCTCGCTGCGGTGGGTTTCGGCTACATCTCGACCCACGTCGAGGACTTCGCTTCACTGGCGCAGATGGGCCTCGGCGTCGGGCTCGCGCACTTTGGCTGGATGGCGGGGGTTGCGTTCCTGCTGCTGGTTGCAACGGTCGGCGCCGCGGCGGCCATCGACGTGCCGCTGCAGATCTTCGATCACCGCAAGCAGCTGCGCATGACGCCGGATCAGGCCAAGCGCGAGCAGAAGGAATCGGAGGGCGATCCGCACCTGAAGGCACGCATCCGCTCCGCGCAACGCGATCTCGCGCGCAAGAGAATGATGGCGGCCGTGCCGAAGGCCGACGTGGTGATCACCAACCCGACCCACTTCGCGGTGGCGCTCAAATACATGGAGGCGCGGCACCGCGCACCAGTGGTGGTCGCCAAGGGCGCCGACGTGGTGGCCGAAAAAATCAGGGAGCTGGCGCGCGAGAACGGTGTGCCGCAGCTCGAGGCGCCGCCATTGGCGCGCGCGCTTTACAAACACGTCGAGATCGGCGGCGAAATTCCGGGCACGTTGTACGCCGCGGTGGCGCAGGTGCTGGCGTACGTGTTCCAGCTGCAACGTTTTGCGCAAGGCGCCGGCACACGGCCAAGCGAGCCGCGTGACATCGAAGTGCCGCCCGGAATGGATCCATTGGAACCAAGGGCGACGGCGTGAACAAAGTTCACCACCCCATCCCCACCCTCGCCCCCTCCCCTTGAAGGGGAGGGGAGATTTGTGCGCGCTTCACGCGAAAGATCAGATTGAACTCACTCGCTGCCGCTTTCAACCACCCGCTCCTGCGCGCCGTTCCCTGGCGCGCGCTGGCGGTGCCGCTGCTGGTCTTCATGGTGCTCGCCATGATGATCCTGCCGCTGCCGCCGTTCCTGCTCGATCTTTTGTTCACGTTCAACATCGCCCTTGCGTTGATCGTGCTGCTGGTAGCGGTCTATACGAAAAAACCGCTCGAGTTCGCCGCGTTCCCAACGGTGCTGCTGCTCACGACGCTGATGCGGCTGTCGCTGAATATTGCTTCGACCCGCGCCGTGCTGATGCAAGGTCACACCGGCGCCGACGCCGCGGGCAAGGTGATCGAAGCCTTCGGGCATTTCGTGATCGGCGGCAACTTCGCGGTGGGTCTGATTGTTTTCGCCATCCTGGTGGTGATCAACTTCGTCGTCGTCACCAAGGGCGCGGGCCGGATTGCCGAGGTTGCGGCGCGGTTTACTCTCGATGCGATGCCGGGCAAGCAGATGGCGATCGACGCAGATCTGAACGCCGGCGTAATCGACGACAAGGAAGCCAAGCAGCGCCGCTCGGAAGTGGCGGAGGAGGCCGATTTTTACGGCGCCATGGACGGTGCCAGCAAGTTCGTGCGCGGCGATGCGGTGGCCGGAATATTGATCCTGTTCATCAACGTGATCGGTGGGCTGGCGATCGGCATGCTCGAACACGGGCTGCCGCTGTCGCAAGCGATCAACAACTACGTGCTGCTGTCGGTCGGCGACGGCCTGGTGGCGTCGATTCCCGCCTTGGTGATCTCGATCGCCGCGGGTTTGATCGTTGCTCGTGTCGGGCGCGAATCCGACGACATCGGCGGCCAGATGCTGAGCCAGTTGTTCGTCAAGCCGCGTGTGCTGGGCGTGACGGCGGCGATCCTCGGCATTCTCGGCATCATTCCAGGCATGCCGTGGTTTGTTTTCCTGCTGCTCGCGAGCGCTTGCGGGTACGGGGCGTGGAAGCTCGCCGAGCGTGCGCGCGCGGAGGCGGCAGCGCCGGTTGCACCGGCCCCGATCGCCGCACCGTCAAGCGAAGCATCGTGGGACGACGTGGTGCCACTGGATACGTTGGGGCTCGAGGTGGGCTACCGGCTGATCCCGCTCGTCGATCAGGGACAGGACGGCGAACTGCTCAAGCGCATCAAGGCAATTCGCAAAAAATTCGCCCAGGACATCGGGTTCCTTCCGCCGCCGGTACACATCCGCGACAACCTCGAACTGAAGCCTTCCGCCTACCGCGTGCTGCTCAAGGGCGTGGTGATCGGGGAGGGCGAGGCCTTCAACGGCATGTGGCTCGCGATCAATCCGGGCGGCATCACGCAACGATTGGAGGGAGCCAGCACCAAGGATCCGGCGTTCGGCCTGCCCGCAACATGGATCGACGCGCGCAACCGCGAGTCGGCCCAGGTGCTTGGCTACACGGTGGTTGACTGCGCCACGGTTGTCGCGACTCACATCAACCACCTGCTGCTTTCGCATGCTGGCCAACTGCTCGGGCGCGCTGAAACGCAGGCGTTGATCGATCACGCCGGCAAGTTCGCGCCCAAGCTGATGGACGATCTGGTGCCTAAGCTGATCCCTCTCTCAACCCTCCAGCGCATCCTGCAGAACCTGCTCGACGAGGGCGTGCATATCCGCGACCTGCGCACCATCGTCGAAACGCTTGCCGATGCGGCGAACCGCACCACCGACGCGGCGGAACTCACGGCGCAGGCGCGCGCCGCACTACGCGCCACCATCGCTCAGTCATTGTTCGGCTCGACGCGCGAACTCTCGGTGATCGCGCTCGATTCGGAATTGGAAAAGGTTCTCGCCTCGTCGCTGGGCGGCGACGGCGCCGCTGTCGAGCCCGGATTGGTGGACCTCTTGCAGCGCGGCGCAACCGCCGCTATGCAAAGGCAGGAGGACATGGGCCTGGCACCCACGCTGCTGGTGCCGGACAAGTTGCGCGTGCCGCTGGCGCGCCTGCTCAAACGCGCCGCGCCGCGACTGCGCGTGCTCGGCCACGCCGAGGTGCCCGAGACCAGCACGATCCGTGTGAGCACCGTGCTGGGCGGGGCGGCCTAGTAATTCCATCGGCGAATGGCACCGCGCCGACCGCCCTTTTCCCGCGATTACGGTACTCCAGCTCGGGTGATGCTCTGCCGATAACGCGCGCCTATTGCCTGGGCGCGCTTCAGCGGAGAAATCATGGCAATCAGGAAATTCGTGGCGCCGACTACGCGCGAAGCAATGATGCAGGTGCGGCGCGAGTTGGGCGACGACGCAGTCATCATCGCCAACCGCCGCATCGGCAATCGCATCGAAATTCTTGCGGCTGCGCCCGACGCGGTCGAAGCGTTGGTCGAGCGCAGCGAAACGCGCGCGGCCGCTCCGTTGCGCGAACACGTGCCCGCGAGCGAGCGCACGCATGGTCGCGCAGAAGCGCGTCCAAAAGTCGAACCATTCCAGGACTTCGTGCGGCGCCAGATGCAGACCAACGTCGATGCGCCGGTATCGCAGCGTGCCACCCGCGAAGTGCCGGCGCGCACGGACGTCGCGCAGGCCACCCGCAGCCTGGGCGGCACCGCGGGCGTGGCGATGTATCACGACGTCGCCGAATTCGAGCAGGAAGAATTCGCTGCGCCACAACCGCGGCAGGTCGAGCGCGCGCCGGCAACTACGTT
>DASQAE010000032.1:0-3309 GCA_035635915.1 Burkholderiaceae bacterium
ATGCGTTCGATTCGTTCATCAACGGCATCGACAAGATGACGTTCCAGACGGTGCGACGCGTCTTCAATGGTGTGCTGACGGGCGTCGGCCACTACCTCAAGACGTTCACCTACATCCTGCCTCCCAAGCTGGGCGGCAACATCGCGCGCAGCGTGCTCGACCGCGGCGTCGACATCGTGCGCTCGGTTGGCAACGGCGTGATCGATGTCACGCGCAACACGTGGCGCATGCCATTCGAGATCTACATCGGTTTCGCCCGCGACGTCGGCGAGGCGCTCAAGTACTGGGCGCGCGGCGATGTCGGCGGCGGCTTCGAGCGCTTCGGCATGGCGTTCGTCAATCCGTTCAAGCGGGCGGCCGGCACGATCGTGGACGACGCGATGATCATCGGCGCAAAGGTCGGAGACATCATCAGCGACTTTCGCCCCGACCGCGAACCGTCGCGCGGACTGAGCAACGACGAGCGCGCGTATCTGAAGAGTGTCTACGGCGATTCGCTCAACCTCGAGGACATCCGCATTCACCGCGGCGACATCTCGCACAAGCTGGGCGCCCCCGCTGCCCACACGGTCGGCAACGACATCTACATCCCGGACGAGGCCAAGTACTGGAACGCGGACGGCTCGCTCACCGAGGAGGGCAAGATACTGCTCGTGCATGAGGCGTTCCACGTGTACCAGGCCCAGCATGGCGGCAACGACTACATCCACGATGCGCTGCTCGCCCAGATGGACGGTATCGTGAACGGCGGCGATCGCAACAAGGGCTACGACTTCACCGATGCACTCAGGTCAGGCAAGCCATTCAGCGAGTGGAATCCGGAGCAGCAGGCCGAGTTCATCGAAACGATGGCGCGGGCACGCGATGGCAAAGTCAGGCCCAACACCGATGTGAACGGCGACGGCACGATCGACACCAGCTTCGACTTCAACAACAACGGCAGGATCGATGCCGATGAACTGGCCCGAGCGTTCTACGACCAGAACGGCGACGCCATGGTCGACAACGGGAAGACGGCGTTTGCGCTGTCCGACGCAGACATGCAGCGCGCGCTCGCGATCTGGAACACGCTCAAGGACGACCGGCCGGATCGCACCCTCGTCGCGTAGGCCCGGCGACGGCTGCGCGGGCGGCAGCAGACGCTGCTGCCTTCCGTCCGAGGCTCAGCCCATGTCGCCCGCATCAGCGCGTCGAACGAGCGCGGCTTCGAGCGCGCTGTTGATCGCGCCATTGAGTTCCTGCACCTTGATCGGTTTGGTTACGTAGCGGAAGAAACCCGCCGCGAGGCCGTGCGCGATGTCGCGTGGCATCGCGTTCGCCGTAACACCGATTACCGGTATGTGCGACGTGCGGGCGTCGTTGCGCAGAATCGCCAGAGCCTCAGTGCCGCTGAGACCGGGCAGGTTGATGTCCATGAGGATCACATCCGGCAGATGGGCACGCACGAGTTCGATGCCCATGCGCGCATCGGGTGCCGACATTTGCCGCAAGTCGCCCCTGGCGGCAACGATTTCTTCGACGAGTCGAAGGTTGGCCGGATTGTCCTCGACGTATAGCAACATCGGTCGTTTGCCGTCCTTCGGCACCTCGCCCCGCACAGCACTCGTTTGGCGTTCTTCCGCCTTCGGCGCCAGCGGCGCGCGCGGCGCGGCGCGCAGTTCGATCGAAAAAACGCTCCCGACGCCCACGGTGCTCGACACATCGATCCGGCCGCCCATGAGTTCGACCAGCCGCTTGGTAACGACCAGGCCGATGCCGGTACCCTCTTCGGCGCCACCTTCCTGTCCAAGTCGATTGAACGGCTGGAACAGCGCTTCCACCTGGTCGGGACGCAATCCGGCGCCGGTGTCCTGGACGGAGATGCGCACGCGCTCCTGATCAGTCGCGGCGCACTGCACTACGACCGCACCCGCCGGGTGGTTGTACTTGATGGCGTTCGACAGAAGATTGAGCAGGACCTGCTTCAATCGCGTGCGGTCGGCGACGACGCTCAATTCGCAGTTTTGCGGAAACAACATCCCGACATTGCGCCGGCTCGCCGCCGGTTCGATCATTGTCTGGCACTCATGCAGCACGTCTGCAAGAGCGGTGGCCTCGAGCGATAGCATGAGGTTTGCCGACTCGATCCGTGCCAGGTCGAGAATCTCGTTGATCAGCGTGAGCAGATGCTGGCCCGCCCGGAGGATGTGGCCGGCGAACTCCCGCTTCTTGGTTTCACTCGGTTCGAACTGGTCGGTACCGAGCAACTGCGAGAAGCCGATGATCGCGTTGAGCGGCGTGCGCAGCTCGTGACTCATGCTCGACAAAAACTCCGACTTGGCTCGATTCGCGTTTTCCGCCGCTTCGGTCGCAAGCGCCAGTTCACGGTTGGACGTTTCGAGTTGGGCGGTCCGCTCGCGCACCCGCTGCTCGAGTTCTTGGTTCAGGCGCATCACTTCCTGCTGCGCGAGTCGGCGTTCGTTCATCTCGAGTGCCAGGTCACGAATGGACGCTTCGTTCTCCAGCGAACGTTTTTCGATCTCCGCCATCATGTCGTTGAACGAGTCGACGAGTGTCCCCACCTCGTCGTCGCTCAGGCGCTTCGCTCGCCGCGAATAGTCGCGCTGCTCGGCCACCTCGCGCGCTATCTGCGCAATCGCCAGCACGGGCCGAGTCACGATCCGCTGCAACCAGAGCGAAAGCAGGAACGCCGCCAGCATTGCAACCATCGCCACCGCAATGGCGATGCCCGCATAGTCGAGAACATGGTCGTAAAGTTCGTAGTCGGCGCGCAGATAGACGGTGCCCAGAGTCTCGCCGCTGTCCACGATGCGCTTGAAAACGATCAGGTGACGGTCGGACACCTGCACGCGATCGGCTTCCGGCAGCTTGGGAAACGTGTCCTCTGCGGCGCCGGCCGGATAGGTCGCGAACAGCGCGCCGCGCGCGTCGTAGACGGCGGCCGCACGAATCTGCGGCCGGAAACGCAGCAGGTTCAGGTTCTCGCGCGCAACCTTGGCATCGTCGAAGGCCAGTGCGGGCGCGGTCGTCTGCCCGAGCAGCTCTGCCTGCGTTTCCACGTCCGCAAGCCAGGTCTTGTGATATGCGAGCAGTCCGTAGGCGACCATCGCTGCGAGCGCGATGCCGACGGCCACGAGCGTGGTCAGCAGCACCACGGCGAGCAGTTTCAAGCGCAGCGACTTCGGATAACCGCGCATCATGAGGGGCTCGTAACGACTTTGCGTGCTACCGACAACAACCGCGCACTGACCTTGATGTTTTCGGACTCGGCGAGGCGTGCATCGACGTCGAACCGGACCTTGCCGTCGA
>DASQAE010000033.1:0-1978 GCA_035635915.1 Burkholderiaceae bacterium
CGCCAGGGCCACGATGCGGCGACCGTTGCGCGCAAATTGTTCGATGCCCTTGAAGCACCGATGCTGCTCGGCGAACGCGAGCTACGCCTTGCGCCTGCGGTCGGCGTGGCGGTGCTGCCCGAAGACGCGACCACAGGCGACCTGCTGCTTGCGCGTGCTGCGGCGGCAATGCAATACGCGCGTGAGCATGGAACCGGGCTGTACCAGTTCTTCCGCCCGGAAATCGCCCAGCGCTCCGCCCGTCGGCTACGGCTCGAAGCGGAGTTGAATACCGCGCTCGAGCGCAATCAGTTGCGTGTTTTGTTTCAGCCGCGCGTGCGCGTGCGCGACCGGCGCGTGGTTGGGGCAGAAGCGTTGTTGCGCTGGGAGCATCCGGAACGCGGCCTGCTTGGTCCTGATGCGTTCCTTGATGTTGCGGAGGAAACGGGTCTCATCGTGCCGATCGGTGCCCAGGTGCTCAGCCTGGCGTGTCGCTACGCCAGCGCCTGGCCCGGCGATCTCTCGGTGGCGGTCAACCTTGCGCCACGAGAGTTTCGCGGCACTTCGGTCATGGCACTGGTCGCGCGCGCCTTGAACGCGAGTGGCCTGGCCGCGCATCGGTTGCAGGTCGAAGTCAATGAATCGGCGTTGCCGCGCCAGAGCGATGCCGCAGCGCTCGACGCGCTTGCCCAACTCGCGGAAGCTGGGGTGCGCGTCGTGCTCGATAACTTCGGCGCCGGTGCCGCAAGCCTCGCCGCGCTGCGCCGGATCTCGATCGACGGCATCAAGCTGGACGGCGAATTCCTGCGCGGTGCAGCCATCACCCAGCGTGATGGCGCGATCGTCACCGCGCTCGCTTCACTCGGCAAACGACTCGGGCTGCGTGTGATCGCGGCCGGGATCGAGTCGGAGGACCAGCTTGTATTCGCACGCAAGGCCGGAATCACTGAGGCGCAGGGTTATCTGCTTGGTCGGCCGATCGAGCCTGATGCTTTTGTTGCAGCTGTAACACCGACGTCACGCCGGCGCACGCGCCGTCGTTAGCCTGGAACTCGTCGGCTGGGAGGCGGTTTCGTCGCAATTCGCGCGGACTCAGCCGCGCTGGCGCCGGGATTCTGCAATCCAGGCCACGTCCTGCGCGCTTCATCGCACACCGCTCGCTTCGCGCGGCCGGCCTCCCTACAGTGCGCTCCAACGACGCGGCATCTCGGATGCCGCCGCACTTCAGGGATAAGACCGTGAAAGAAACCAAGACCTGGATCCTCGGTATTGCCGCCGCCCTCTTGATGACGATGGGTCTGATCGCCGCGCTCAACTCGTACGTGACGTCGATCCAGACCTCGGCACCACGCACGGTCCTGCAGCTCGAGCCGGTGACCGTGACCGCCGAGCGCCCACACGCGCAGCCTGCTCCGCTGGCCGAGACACACGCGAAAAAGCCGGCGTCGTTGTAAGCACTGGATTTCCTCCGAAGCATCATCGTCCGCCTCCCCGGCGGCGTTGCGGCGCGGGCGAGTTCTCCCCCGGACTCGACCCGCGTTTTTCTTTGACAAGACCGCTACAACTTCAGCGGCAGGATGATCATCGGCTGGCCTTGCAGGTGCAGGCGGCGCTGGATTGCCAGTGCGGCCTGGTTGTGCAGGATCTGAGTCAGCCAGTTTTCTTCGTCGAAGATTAGCTTGCTGGTGAAGAACACGGCCTGCGGAAATTCCTGTTGCACGCGTTGCGCCAGCTTGACCAGTTCGTCCACCGGTTCTATGCCGAACACCAGGTACGAGGTTGCGGCGAGCCCATTGCTGCGGCAGTGATTGACGAAATAACTGAGTGCGGTGCTGGCCTCGGTCTTCAACGCGGCCAGCCGTTCGGCACCGCCGTACGCCTGCGCATCGACCGTGCGTGCATTGACGAAAACAAAATTGCTATACAGACCCGGGAACATGCGCTGCACGCGCAGTAGCGCGTGCATGCCGCCACCTTTGGATGATCCGACGATGAACAC
>DASQAE010000034.1:0-7489 GCA_035635915.1 Burkholderiaceae bacterium
GCAACAGTTTCTCCAACGCATCCACCAGGCGCTTGGCCTCCTTGTCGCCGCCGCTCTTGGCAATCTTGCTGTACTTGGCAAGTTGCTTGTCCACCGTCTGCATGTCGGCCAGCGCCAGTTCGGTGTTGATGACCTCGATATCCGAGATCGGATCTATCTTGCCCGCTACGTGCACGACGTTCGCGTCTTCGAAGCAGCGCACGATGTGCGCGATTGCGTCGCATTCACGGATATTGGCCAGGAACTGATTGCCGAGGCCCTCGCCCTTGCTTGCGCCTGCAACCAGCCCCGCTATATCGACGAACTCGACGGTGGCCGGGACCTTCTTTTCCGGTTTCGCGATCGCGGCCAGCGTATCCAGGCGCGGATCGGGCACCTCGACGATGCCCACGTTGGGTTCAATGGTGCAGAACGGATAGTTCTCCGCCGCGATGCCCGCCTTTGTCAGGGCGTTGAAGAGCGTCGACTTGCCGACATTCGGCAGGCCGACGATGCCGCATTTCAGAGCCATCGAAGTCCTTGATCAGTGCACTTGCTCGCGTCCGGGGCGGGCGCGCGCGCCGGATTGACGGCGCTGGTCGAAGTGTCGATTATCGCCGGTCGCTGTTTTTTCTTGCGCATCCAATGTCGAGCTACGTCGAAAAGGCCCTCGTGCAGGGCGAGCAGGTGCTCTACCTGGGCCGCATCAGCCTGTGGTCGCTTTTTCCGCAGCTTTTTTTCGGTGTGCTGCTGACCCCGATCGTGATCGGCCTGTTCATCCTGGTCCCCGCCTTGATCAAATACCGCTCGACCGAACTCGCAGTGACGAGCAAGCGCGTTATCGCCAAGTTCGGTTTTGTCAGCCGACACACGATCGAGTTGAATGTGGCGAAGATCGAAAGTGTGCAGGTCGAGCAGGGCGTCGTGGGGCGAATGTTCGATTTCGGTTCGATCATCGTTGCGGGCGGTGGCAATCCGTTCGCGCCGGTGCCCGGCATTGCGAATCCGCTCGGATTCCGGCGCGCCTTCCTGGAGGCGCAGGAGCAGTCGCTGGCGCGCAAAGTCTGAGTCGGCCTGCATGTCGCTCGCTCGAGACGTTTCACTCGCCGCGGTCGCGGCGGGTTTTGTGACCGTACTCGTCGGGTTCATGAGATCGGATCGTGGATCCTGGCGCTCGGTGTCGGGATGGGCGCGACCTGCATTGCGCTTTCGCTGCGTTATCGCGTGCCGGTGGTGACGGCCTGGTCTACGCCAGGTGCAGCGATGCTTCATCACCGCGGCGGCGGGCGTTTCGATGCACGAGGCGATCGGCGCGTTTCTCGTGTGTGCGCTGCTGATAACGATCGCCGGTTACTCCGGCCTGTTCGAACGCCTGCTTGCGCGCATTCCTCTTTCGATCGCCGCGCCGATGCTGGCAGGTGTGTTGTTGCGCTTCGGCATCGACGTCTTCACGGCGCTGGAGTGAGTGTTCCTACAGCGGCTGAAGCAGGGATGGATCCGGCCTGAGCAGCCAATCCGAAACCTCGTCGGCAAACCGCTGGCACTCCGCGACTGCGCGGCGCCAGTCGCGCATGCGGCGCTCGTCGTCGCGCGCGTAGCGATAAAAATCATTGCGATCGGGCAGCTTGCGATTGGGCAACCGCTCGAGCAGCGCATGCGATGGCGTCACCACCAGCACGTTTTCCAGCCACGGGTGGCTGCGTGGTTGTGCGCGCCAGGGGAGAAACTTGTCGAGCCAGCCCGGCGTGACGTGCGCAACGAAGTGCGGGTAGAGCACGATGCCATCGAGCGCGCGATACGGCAGCAGCAGGTGATAGTCGATCAGGCCGCCGTCCCAATAATCGCCGCGCGGCGCTCCGGAGGGATTGCGCACTGGGTCGCAGACCAGCGGGATCGATCCCGACGCGAGCAGCGCGTCTTCGAGATTGTCCGAGGCCAACGGCACGCGGCTGAGGCCAAAGGCGTCGAAGCGCTCGGATGGAAACGCACACGGCCCTGCGGTGAAGATCACACGCTCCATGTGTGCGGCCAGGCGCGGTCTCGACCAGGCGTTGGCGAACGCAGCGCGAGCGAAGGCGGCGCGTGAAGCGGTGCCGTGCAGGACACCGCGCGCGCGTGCGGTGATCACCGTGAGGCGCGCGCCAGGGCGCAACGTCTCCACGCTGGTCCCGTCGAGCACCGTCCGCACAAAACGACGGCACTCGCCCGCGACCTGCTGTGGGTTCGCACGATGAGGGAAACGCTGCGACAAATAACCTTCGGCAAGTCGATCAAGCGCGCCGACAGCATCTCGTTGGGCGGCCGCATACATCCGCCAGGCGCCGATTGACGCGCCAACTTGTTCGAAGCCAGGCGTGTTGGCCAGCCAGCTGCCGAAAAGCCACTTGTCGAGCGGAACCAGCGCGAGGCCCTTGGGCCCACCGGCGGCCGCGGGAACACAAACGATGTGCTCCGCTCGCAGCCCTTGGTCGCGCACGTGCGCGGCAGCGCGCGTGCCGGCGTG
The DNA here is from genome assembly GCA_035635915.1 of Burkholderiaceae bacterium. Classification (GTDB taxonomy): domain Bacteria; phylum Pseudomonadota; class Gammaproteobacteria; order Burkholderiales; family Burkholderiaceae_F; genus JAKANT01. Next base: position 2,483 of record DASQAE010000034.1, read on the forward strand.
CAACGTGAATGCCCGCTCGCCGCTCATCGATCCACGCCGAGTGGGGGAGATGGCAACAAAAACACCATCTCTCGCGGTGTGCGGCCGTTCAGATCGAACTCTTCGCGCGTGAACGCGGACGCACCCATCCGCCGGTAAAACCGCTGAGCATCGACGTTGCGTTCGAGCACGGCGATCTGCACTGGCGTCAAACCACGTGCGGAAAGATCCGCCCAGACTTGCCCGAAGAGATACGCACCGCGCCATGCCGGTCGACATACATCGAAAAAACCTCGCCCGGATGACGATCGGCGGAGCCATAGGCGACAAATCCTGCCTGCGCGGGGCCACGCTCGAGCACCAATGTGCGCCGAAACGGGGCGTCCGCTTCGATGAAACCGCGCAAGCGTGCGCGCGCGTGACGCTCGAAGGAACTGTCGCAGAACTTGGTGCCAAGCCCGTCAACGCAGTCGTTGCGCCAGGTCGCAATCTGCAGACGCAGCATCGCGTCGACATCGTCCACGCGCGCCGGTCGAACGCGCCAGTCCAGTGTCATTGCGCCCGATGCAGCTGCATCATCGCCCGCTCGAACTCCCCTTCGACCAACTGCGGCACGACGTCAAGCGCGCGTCCGATCGCATCATCGATGGCCTGGGCGTGTTCGCGGTTCGGCGGGTGCAGCACGAAGTCCGCCACCTCCTGCGCGAGCTCAAGCGTGCGCGGATGCCCGACGCCGATGCGCAGGCGCCAGAAATCGGGCGTCGTGAGTTTCGCCTGGATGTCCTTCAACCCGTTGTGACCGGCGGTGCCGCCGCCGCGCTTAAGCTTCACCACGCCAGGGGGCAGATCAACTTCGTCGTGCACGACGAGCATTTGCGTAGGCAGGATCTTGTAGTAGAGCGCCAGCGCAACCACGGACCGTCCCGAGTGGTTCATGAAGGTTGTCGGTTTGAGCAACCATAACTCGTGCCTTGCGTCGCGCAGCCGCGCCACGTCGCCATGGAACTTGCTTTCGTTCGCAAACGAGACGCGCGCCTTGGCCGCGATCTCGTCGACGAACCAGAAGCCTGCGTTATGGCGCGTGCGCGCGTACTTGGCCCCAACGTTGCCGAGGCCGACGATCAGACGAATGGGATCCGCGGGCGCGCCGTTCATGGAAATGAAAAGCGCCCCAGCTGAGGCGCTCCTTTGCAGGACGGATCGGCCGGGCTTGCTTGCACCCGACCGACTCGCTTACTTCTTCTTGTCTCCACCCTTTTCTTCTTTGCCGCCCTTTTTCTCGGGGGCGGCGGGTGCTCCAGCAGCGGCAGGTGTCGCCGGAGCCTTTTGTGCCGTCGCAGGTACTTCGACCGCTGCGACCGGTGCCACAACCGGTTCTTCCTCGACCACTGCGCCCGGGATTGTCACCGAAACTACGACCGGGTTTTCCTTGCCCTTGACCACCGCCTTCACACCCGGTGGCAGCTTCAGGTCGAGTACCTTGATCGTGTCGGTCGCCTTCAGAGCGGAAAGATCGACCTCGATGAACTCCGGCAGATCCTTAGGCAGGCAAATGATGTCCACTTCGGAGAGCACGTGGCCGACGATGGCGCCGGATTCCTTCACCGCGGGCGAGTGTTCCTGCCCGGTGAAGTGCAATGGCACGCGCATATGCACCGGCTGGTCCTCTGCCACGCGCTGGAAGTCGATGTGCAGCACGAGTTGCCGGTACGGATGCATCTGGAAGTCACGCAACAGCACCTGTTCCTTCTTGCCGTCGAGTTCCATCTCGAGGATCGACGCGTGAAAGCGTTCCCGGCGCAGCGAGTGGTAAAGAGGGTTGTGTTCGACCTCGATTGCGACCGGCTGGCCCTTGCCCCCATAAAGAACGCCGGGCACTTTGCCGGCGTGGCGCAGGCGGCGGCTCGCACTCGTGCCTTGCGCGTTGCGTGTATTTGCTACGACCTTCATTGTCGACTCCATTTTTTGCCACGCGGGCCGCGACCAGCCACAACGAGGCAGGTTGTCATTCGATGAACAACGAGCTCACTGAATCTTCGCGCGAAATGCGCGAAATCGTTTCGCCGAGCAATGCCGCACATGAGAGCTGGCGGATCTTGCGGCAGGCTTCGGCCTCCGGCGACAAGGGAATAGTGTCGGTCACCACCACCTCGTCGAGCACGGAGTTGTTGATACGTTCGATCGCCGGACCCGACAGCACCGGGTGCGTGCAATAGGCGAGCACCTTGTGCGCGCCGCGGTCATGCAGCGCCTGCGCGGCCTGACACAGCGTGTTCGCCGTGTCGACCATGTCGTCCATGATCGCGCACGTGCGGCCCTCGACCTCGCCGATGATGTGCATCACCTCGGCCACGTTGGGACGCGGGCGCCGCTTGTCGATGATCGCGAGGTCGGCATCCATGCGTTTGGCAAGCGCACGCGCGCGCACCACACCGCCAACATCGGGCGAGACCACTATCAGGTTGGCGTAGTTGTGTTTCCACAGGTCGCCGAGCAGGATCGGGCTGGCGTAGATGTTGTCGACCGGCACGTCGAAGAAACCCTGGATCTGGTCCGCATGCAGGTCCATGACCAGAACGCGGTTGACGCCGACCGCCTGCAGCATGTTTGCGACCACCTTGGCGCTGATCGCCACGCGCGCGGAGCGGGGGCGCCGATCCTGGCGCGCGTAACCGAAGTATGGAATCGCAGCGGTGATACGACCGGCCGATGCGCGCTTGAGTGCGTCGACCATGATCACCAGTTCCATCAGGTTGTCGTTGGTCGGCGCACAGGTCGGCTGCAGCACGAACACGTCGTGGCCGCGCACGTTTTCGTTGATTTCGACCATCACTTCGCCGTCGGAGAAGCGCGAAACCTGTGCGCGTCCGAGCGGGATGTTCAGGTTCTGCACCACGGCGTGCGCGAGCTTGCGATTGGCATTGCCCGCGAACACCATCAGATTGTCGGGGACCATCGGCACCATCTCGGTCTCTCTCGTTCAGTGGCTCATCGACTCAAGGTGTCGTCTCATGCGGAGGTGATGCACCCGCGATCCCACTCGATGAATGGCTGGGGAGGAAGGATTCGAACCCTCGAATGCCGGAATCAAAATCCGGTGCCTTAACCAGCTTGGCGACTCCCCAGCGCGAAACCTGTCACTGCGCCGCGCGTGATCGCTGGTTATCTCGCGCGACGAACTATTGTTGCACGCCGCACGCCTACCAAGCCGCTAGCGGATGTTCAGCCAGGCTTCGAACAACCCATCCTTGCCAACCTGCCGGCAGATTCTGGATTGCCGTCGCTGCGTGATCTGCATCCATTGCCGGCATGAACACCGCCGACCCGGATCCGGTCATACGCGCCGAACCAAAACGCTGGAGATGCTTCACCGCGCCGTCCACGGCCGGAAACCGGTGCCGAACCACAACTTCAAGATCATTGGCGCCAAAAAGCTCGTTGGAAGTCGCTTCCTGCGCCGCAGAAAAGGCGGCGATTATGGTGACTTTCGTGTCTCGGGTCAAACCTGGAGCGTCGAAGATTTCTCGCGTCGAAACAGCGACTTGCGGGTGGACGACGGCATAACGACGCGGCGCAACGGCAATCGGCGTTACGCGTTCGCCGATGCCCTCGACAAAGGCCGGTCCGACACCGAGAAAAAACGGCACGTCGGCACCGAGCGGCAATGCGATCTTGGACAGCCGCTCGCGCGGCCACTCCAGTCCCCACAGTCGGTTGAGCGCAAGCAACGTGGTCGCAGCATCGGACGAGCCGCCGCCCATGCCGCTGCCCGCGGGGATTCTTTTTTCAACGTTGATCGTCGCGCCAAAGGCCGTGCCACTTGCCTGTTGCAGCGAGAACGCGGCACGCAGCGCAAGGTCTGCGGTGACATCGCCAACGACGTCACCGGTGCGCTCGATCCGGCCATCGTCGCGGCGCTCGAAATCCAGCAGGTCGGCCAGGTCCACCAGTACAAAGGCGGATTGAAGTTCGTGGTAGCCGTCGGGGCGGCGGCCGATGATGTGCAGGAACAGGTTCAGCTTCGCGGGCGCCGGCACAGCGAGGAACAGGCGGCTCATCCTGGTGGTCCGCGAACCATCGGTGGTTCATCCAGCACCAGCCGCAGGCTGATCGCCGGCGTCGGCTCCTGCGTCTCCGGGCGCTCGAACAACAATCGGCGTGGCGGGCCACGTCCTTCATCGAACCGCTCGAGCACACTGATGGTCCAGCCATCCTGTTCGAAGGCTTTACCGGTGCTCGTGATGCGCTCGGTTGATGGTCGTCCCGCAACCGGGCGGCCGTCGATCCAATCGCGGAAACCCTCCACAGGCAGCGGCCAGCCGAGTACTTCATAGGTAAGCGCCTCGGCGTTCGCGCCGCGGACCTCGCGCTGCCCCCCATTGCCCGGCGCGGTGAGCCGCGCGCCGCGTGGATCGACCTCGACGCGCGCAAGCGTGGAACCCAGCGGCGAATCGAGGTCCAGAACCAGCGAGTTACCTTCGACAGCGAACTTGAATCGTCCCGAACTGCTGTCTCGTTTTCCGCCAAGCGTCGTGACGACGGAAAACCGTCCGACGTACTGGCGTTCGGCAGTAGTTACGGGAGCGAAGGTCGAACACGCGCACACAAGCTGCACACCGGCGAGCGCCGCGGCGAGCGTGCGTTTCATGCGCGGTCGTTACAAGCGCACTTTCAGGCGCGCCAGCGTTGCGCGCAGCGTTTCATTGTCGGCTTCGAGTTTGACTGCCGCGCGCCACACGCGCCGTGCTTCTTCGCGGTCGCCGCTGGCCCACAATACCTCGCCGAAATGCGCGCCGAGCTCCGCCTCCGGCCGCATCTTGTACGCGCGCTCCAGGTGCTGGCGCGCGCATGCCAGGTCGCCGAGCTTGAAGCACACCCATCCCATAGAGTCGAGAATGTAGGCGTCATTGGGCGCGATCTTCAGCGCCTGCTGGATCAGGTCGCGCGCTTCGCGCAGCCGCAAGCCACGATCGGCCAAGGAATACCCGAGCGCGTTATAGGCCTGCGCGTCCTCCGGCTTGAGCGTGA
>DASQAE010000035.1:0-1763 GCA_035635915.1 Burkholderiaceae bacterium
GTCAAGCTGCTCGACTTCGGCATCGCGAAGTTGCTCGAAGAGGGCGAACAGCAGAGCTTGGGGCCCGCAGTAACGCAAATCGACGGGCGTGCGTTCACGCCCGAGTTTGCCGCGCCTGAGCAAGTCCAAGGAGGCGAAACGTCAGTGGCGAGCGATGTATATACGCTCGGCGTGTTGCTTTATCTGCTGCTGGTCGGAACCCATCCAACCGCCAGCGCATCGGGCACGCCGGTCGAACGCATGCGTGCGCTGATCGAAACCGAACCGCGGCGAATGAGCCAGGTAGCGCGCAACGCTGATCAAGCAATAACGCGCTTGCGCGCGGCGACACCCGCACAGCTGGCACGCGCGCTCGGTGGCGACCTGGACAACATCGTCGCCAAGGCGCTGAAGAAAGCGCCTGCCGAGCGTTATGCAACCGTCGATGCGCTCGCAGCGGATCTCCTGCGCCATTTGAACCACGAGCCGGTCAGCGCCCGTGCCGATTCGCTCCGCTACCGCGCGGGCAAGTTCATCGTGCGCAACAAACTGATCGTGGCGTCGGTGGTGAGCGTCGTATTCGCGCTTGCCGCTGGAGCCGGCGTAGCCGTCTGGCAGGCGCTCGAGGCGAACCAGCGCCGGGTGCAGGCTGAGCTCGAGGCGCGGCAAGCGAGAGCGAGCCACGATCTGCTGTACCTGGTCTATTCGGATCCGGCGGTATCGCCAGACGCGGCCACGATGCTCGAGCGCCTTGCCAAGGTGCGCACCGTGATCCGCCAGAGCTACGAGGATCCGGAGCTGAAGACCGCACTCCTGATGCAACTCGGCGGGCGTTACCTCGAGCTCAGCGCTCTCGATCAGCTGCTCGACTTGTTGACCGAAGTGCGCCAGGTTGCTCCGCCGAACAATCCGAGCCAGCAGGCGGTGATCGCGTGCGGATTCGTGAACGCCTATGTGAGCCTTGGGCGCTTCGAGGATGCACAACACGAGTTGGCCGTCGCCGCGAATCAGCTGCGCAACGTCGAGGCCGGCGACCTGGAGGCGCGCGCCGAGTGCCTGGCCGCCGAGTCGCAATTCGCCACCCATCGCGGCGATTTCGCACGCGCCCTGACGCTGGCGAAACAAGGCGCCGATCTGTTCGAGCAGCAGGGCCGCACACGAGACTCGCGTTATACGACCGCCCTGAACCAGCTTTCGATCGGCTATGCGGCGTCGGGAGACTTTCCACGTGCGTATGCAACCACGCGCAAAGCGCGCGACGTCCTCGCGCACCAAGGCCTGGGCGATACCCAGAAAGACCTGCTGGACGCATTGCAGGAAATACAGCTGCTGAATCTTGGCGGCAAGCCAGCCGCGGCACTCGCGCTGACCGAAAGCCTGCTGAACAATCCGCGGGTAGCACGCCAGTCGGAAGTTCCCCGTTTTGCATTGGACTACCACCATGGGATCGCGCTGCTGCGGCTTGCGCGCTATCCCGCTGCCGTTACCGCTTTGGAAGCGGGATATGAAGGCGCGCGCGGCGCAGGCCAGCGCAACTTCATGCTGAACTCCAGCCTGTGGCTGCTCGACGCACTGGTTCAGAGCGGACGTATCGCCGACGCGCAGGCGCGCCTGGCGGCAACACCGGGAGTCGAGGACGAAATCGGCAAGGCGAGCCAGGCTGGTGTGATCTATCTGCTCGTGCGGGCGCGCGTTGCACTCGCGCAAGGCGCGCCACAGCAGGCAGACGACCTGGCGCAGCGGGCGCTGCAGGGAGTGCAAGCGCGCAAACGGCGCAGCGACAC
>DASQAE010000036.1:0-1899 GCA_035635915.1 Burkholderiaceae bacterium
CCTTCTCAAGACGAGACCGGCAGACGGCACCACGAAACGCGCCACGCCGGCGGCGCGCATGGCGAAGCTCGCGCGTCTGGCGCGTGCGCGTGGTTTCCTCTGGACAGCGTTCTACAACCTCTACGCCGCGGCGGTAATCGAGGGCGACCAGGAGGCAGGTTTTCAACTCGCCGATGTGCTGATCGCCTTTCGTCCCAGCGAGGTGTTGCCGGAGGTCGACGAAGCCTTCCAGCTTGCGCTGCGCACGCCATGGACTCGCCCCGCATCGCTCACCCGCGCGATCGTGGACTACCTGCTGCTGGATCCGCGGGTCGAGCAAATTACGGAAGAGGTGAATCTTTCGACGGACGATCTGGATCTCGCGGCCGGAGTTCTGGCGCGCAACGAACTATTCGCCACCCTGCTGCAGACATCGGTTGCAAACGACCTGCGCCTGGAGCGCCTGCTGATCGCGCTGCGCGACCACCTGCTCGCCGTTGCACCATCGACACCGGGCGCGCTGCGATTGGCTGCACTGCTCGCCACCCAGGCAAACCTGGTCGAATATCTCTGGCCGTACACGACCGGCCCGATTGAAGCGCAGACGACCCACGACCGCCCGTTGCAGCCTGTCACGAGTGCACGTGCACTTCTGAACTGCATGTTCCGGCCGCCCAACGGCGCCGAGATCAATGCGATCGAATTGATCGCCGCCGACCCTGCGATCTCCTGTCTGCTCGAGCGCGTGCGCGACGAGCCGATTTTGCACACGCGCTGCCGCGATGAACTCGAGCGGACAGCCGTTTGCCTCGGGACGTCGGCGGTCAATGGGCACAATGGGTCGAGGTCGGGCGCGCGTTGGGTCAAGGAACCCTTTGCGCCGCGCAAGGTGCCGCTTGCCGTGCACCGCCGTCTGCGCGCACGCCGCTTCGAAGCCGGCGACGTTCTCGTTGCCGGCTGCGGGACCGGGCAGGACCTGTTCGCGGTGCGCGCGACCTATCCGAACGCGCACGTCACGGCGCTGGAGGCGAACACCGACAAGCTGGCGCATGCCGCGCGCAAGTGTGCCGAAGCGGGATTGCCCTTGATCGAGCTTCTGCCCGGAAGTCTGCTCGACGTCGCACCGCTGGGCTGGACTTTCGATCTGATCGAATGCCCGGGTCTGCAGCGCCACGTGCCCGACGCGGATTTTGGCTGCGAGGCGCTCGCACGGTGCAGCCGCTCGGGTTCGTTGCTTCGTCTGGCGGTCTACAGCGATGCGACGTGCCGCCTCGTCAGCGCGCTGCGCAGGTCGGCGCAGATGTGCGGGATTTCGCGTGCGCTCGGCGATCTGCAGCGCTTTCGCGCGGAACTGCTGGAAGGACTACACGGCGCTTTGCCGCCGTCACTGCTGCAATCGCCGGAGTTCCACACAGCGAGCGGCCTGCGCGATCTGCTGTTCGCAGACGGGGAAGTGGCGCTGGGTACGTCGGCCTGGATTGCGATGCTGCACATACACGGCTTCGATTTCGTCTGCGAGGAAGTCAACGGCGATCTCGTTCGCGCCGCACGCGCGGCGGGTTTTCCGGGCGCTCCGCTATGGAGCGTCCGCGACAGCAGGCGGTTCCAGCGCGAGCAACCGTTCGCGTTCGGCGGCACCCAGTTCCTCTGGTTCGAGCGCCGGGCGCGGCTGCGCCGCTAGCGATCGCGGGTGCGATCGATCAGGCGCTGGCGCGCCTGCGCGAGGTGAAACTGCATCGCGACGCGTGCGCGCTCGGGATCCTGCTCGCGCACTGCCGAGACGATCGCGGCGTGTTCGTCCACCACGCGCTGCGCACGCTGCTTGGAACCGGTGCGCGTCAGGTTGAGCGTCAGGCGCATGAAACCAATGATCGACTCGTTGATCGCATCGAGTACGTCGAGGAAGAAGCTGTTGCCGCT
>DASQAE010000037.1:0-2116 GCA_035635915.1 Burkholderiaceae bacterium
CGCAGGCGGTCGCCGAAGGCGTCTGCGAAAGCCTGCCAGCCGGTGTCACGCTGCGTGACCTAGGCGCCGTCAGGCTGCGCGACCTCTCGACGCCAGAGCGCGTTTATCAGGTACTTCATCCGCAGCTGCGTGCGGAGTTTCCTGCTTTGCGCTCGCTGGAAGCAACCCCGAACAATCTTGCGCAGCAGCTCAATTCGTTCATCGGCCGCGAGCGTGAGCTCGACGAAGTGCGCGCGCTGCTCGCCGCCAACCGTCTGGTCACGCTGCTCGGCATGGGCGGCCTGGGCAAGTCGCGTCTTTCGGTGCAGTTGGCGGCTGAGGTCATGGACGACTACCCGGATGGGGTGTGGCTGGTGGAACTGGCGCCGCTGTCCGATCCGCAACTGGTCGCGCAGGCGGTCGCTTCAGTGCTCGGCGTCAAGGAGGACGCCGGGCGCCCCGTGCTCGATGCCCTCATCAAGTTCGTGCGCGACCGGCAGCTGCTCATTGTTCTCGACAACTGCGAGCACCTCGTAAGGGCATGCGCCGAATTCGCGAAACAGATCCTGCAGGCGGGTCCGCGTGTCAAAGTGCTCGCCTCGAGCCGCGACTACCTGCGTGTCGCAGGCGAAAGGGCATATCAGGTACCAACGCTTCCTGCACCCGATCCAGGTCGCAGTGCCGCGCTCGACGTGCTGTCGCAGGTCGAGTCGGTGCGCCTTTTTGTCGATCGCGCGACTGCATCGCAGCCATCTTTCCGCCTGACCGCGCGCAATGCGCCCGCGGTGGCGGACATCTGCTTCCGACTCGACGGCATCCCGCTCGCGCTCGAACTCGCCGCGGCGCGCGCGCGCGCCATCCCTGTCGATGCGATTGCCGCGCGGCTGGGCGATCGATTCAGGCTGCTGGTAAGCGGTGACCAGACCGTGCTGCCGCGCCAACAAACACTGCGTGCGCTGATTGACTGGAGCTACGACCTTCTCGGCGACCGTGAACGAACGTTGTTCCAACGTCTGGCCGTTTTCGCGGGCGGCTGGACGCTCGAAGCGGCCGAAGCGGTCGGTGCAGGCGATGACCTGAAGCAGCACGAGGTGTTGGATCTGCTCGCGCAACTGGTGGAAAAGTCCCTCGTGATCATGGACTCCGATAGCACCCGGTATCGGATGCTCGACACCGTACAGCACTATGCGCGGGAAAAGCTCGACGAGGCTGACTCGGCAACGCCGGCTCGTGACGAGCATCTCTCGTTCTACCTGGCGCTGGCAGAGCTGGCGCGTCCGGAGCTTGCAGGCCCTGAGCAGGGCGTTTGGCTCGGCAGGCTCGACCTGGAGCGCGAGAACCTGCTTGCCGCGCACGCCTGGAGCGATGACGCCGACTATCGCGTTGATTCAAGCTTGCGGCTCGTGTTCGCGCTGCGACCGTACTGGATTCATCGTGGCATGTTTGCGTTGGGTCATCGCCTGACGCTTGAATCGCTTGATCGCGCGGGCGCCGAGAGACGCGATCTGCTGCGTTGCCAGGCTCTGCACATTGCCGGCCAACTCAGCAACTTCATGGGCCGTCACGAGGAAGCGCTGGGTTATCTCAATGACAGCCTTTCGATTGCGACCGAGATCCAGAACAAGGCGCGCATCGCAGCCGTGCAACAGCCGCTTGGTATCGCCTGTCTTGGCCTGGGCGAGGTGGCGCGCGCACGATCGCACCTGGAAGAAGCGGTGCGCTTGGTGCGCGAACTTGGCAACAAGCGGCAACTGATCGCTGCGATCAACGAACTGGCGCAACTGCATCGCGCGGAGGGAGATCCGGCCGCGGCTGAGCCGCTTATCAGACCGTTGTCGCTTTGGCGCGCGAATTGGGCGATCGACAGAGCATCGCGATCGGCCTGCTCAATCTCGCGATGGTGTCGATCGAACGGGGCTCGGCCGGCGCGCCGCGCAAGATGCTGCTCGAGGTTCTGGCCATAGCCGAGGAGACGGGTTCAATGCCTGCCGGTCAAAGTGCGCTCGACGTCTGCGCCGGACTCGCAGCGTTGGAAGGACAGTGGGAACGTGCGGCACGGTTTTACGGAGCCGCGGAGGCTCAGATCGATCGCACCCGGATGCGCCGCGATCCGGCGGATCAAGCTTTCTTGTCGCCC
>DASQAE010000038.1:0-6735 GCA_035635915.1 Burkholderiaceae bacterium
CGATGTCCACACCGATCCTGATCGTCGCGGTGATTCTGCAGGTGACCAACATCTGGAACGACTTCATCCTGGGCCTGGTGTTCGCCGGGCGCGAGAACCAGCCTATGACAGTGCAGTTGAACAACGTAATCAACAGCACGACCGGCGAACGCCTCTATAACGTCAACATGGCGGCCACCATCCTCACGTCGTTGGTGCCGCTTGCAATCTATCTCGTCTCGGGCCGCTGGTTCGTGCGCGGCATCGCCGCCGGCGCCGTCAAAGGTTGACTCAGAGTCGACTCATGTCCAGCGTATCGATCGAACAACTGCACGTGCGCCTGGGACATGCGGACATCCTGAAGGACATGGACCTGCGGGTCGAACACGGCGAGTTCCTGGTGCTGCTCGGCCCCTCGGGCTGCGGCAAGTCGACCTTGTTGCACGCGGTGGCCGGATTGTTGGACGTGCACGATGGCACGATATCGATCGACGGCAACGACGTCACCTGGACCGACCCGAAGGATCGTTCGATCGGCATGGTGTTTCAAAGCTACGCGCTGTACCCGACCATGAGCGTGGAACGCAACATGTCGTTCGGACTGCGCATCAACGGGACCCCGAAGCCCGAGATCGACCGGCGCGTGCAACGCGCCGCGTCCATGTTGCACCTGACGCCGCTGCTCGCGCGCAAGCCGTCGCAACTGTCGGGCGGGCAGCGCCAGCGGGTAGCGATCGGCCGCGCCCTTGTACGCGACGCCGGTGTGTTCCTGTTTGACGAGCCGCTGTCCAACCTGGATGCAAAACTGCGCAGCGAGCTGCGGCGCGAGCTCAAGCAGCTGCATCTGCAACTGGGTGCGACGATGATTTACGTCACCCACGACCAAATCGAAGCGATGACATTGGCAACCCGTATCGCGGTGATGCTGAACGGCAAGATCCAGCAGATCGGGACACCGAGCGAGGTCTACGACCAACCGGTGAACCGCTTTGTCGCCGGCTTTCTCGGTTCACCGACCATGAATTTCCTCGAAGGCAGCCTTGAGCAGGAAGGCGCGCTCCTGTTCTGGCGTTCTGCAGCGCTGTCGCTGGACGTGACCGACTACGCGTTTGCCATGCCCCCACAATCCGGCGCCAAGGCGGTGCTTGGCCTTCGGCCCGAGCACATCGCGCTGGTCGCGCCGGACCAGCCCGCCGACGGCCGCGCCACGGTGTCACTGGGCGAGCCGATGGGCTCCAATGTTGTGTTATGGCTGGATATGGGCGGTCAGCCGATCGCGGTCGACACTGAAAGCCACACGCCGCACCGGCGCGGCGACGCACTTGGCGTACGTGCCGACGCGCGCCGCGTGTCGCTGTTCGACGTGGACAACGGACAGCGGCTGTGAGCTGAGAGACCATGGTCATCCAGATCGGCATCATTGGCGCCGGCAACATCTTCCCTGCTTATCTGAGCACTCTGCGTAAGCAGCGCAAGGTTCGCATCATCGGCATTGCTGACGGCCAACCTGCCGTGGCCCAGGCCCGTGCTGCGGAATTCGGTCTGACAGCGATGAGCGTGGACGAGCTGCTGGCCAGCCCAGCGCAGATCGTGCTCAACATCACGCCACCGTCAGCCCATCACGCGGTCGGCATGGCGGTGCTGAACGCGGGCAAGCACCTGTTCAACGAGAAGCCGCTGGCAGCGACTTTCGCGCAAGGCCAGGAGCTGGTCGCACTGGCAGCAGCAAAAAAACTGCGCCTGGGCTGCGCGCCGGATACGGTGCTCGGTGCCGGTAGCCAGGCAGTGCGAGCGTTGGTCGACGCGGGTACGGTCGGACGCATTGTCGGCGGCAGCGCGCAGTTCATGAATCACGGGCCGGATCATTGGCACCCCAACCCTGACTTCTTCTATCGCCACGGTGGCGGGTCACTGCACGACATGGGGCCCTACTACATAAGCCATCTTGTGCATCACCTTGGCCCGGTGGCTGAACTCCACGCGACAGCGCGCATGACCTGGAGCGAGCGCATCATCCCGCGTGGTCCCAATGCCGGGCGCAGCATCAAGGTCGAGGTGCCGACCACGGTCGTGTCGCACCTGCGCTTCGTGGCGGGCGCCGAAGTTTCGCTGACCGTGAGCTTCGATGTCTGGAAACACGGACACACGCCGATCGAGTTGTACGGCGAAGATGGCACCATCCTCAGCCACGATCCCAACCGGTTTGGCGGTAAGGTGCGCTGGTCGCAGCAAGACGGCGACTGGCAGACCGTGCGGGAGCGCCGCCCGTACACCGCCAACTCGCGCGGCATAGGGCTGTTGGACATGGCGTTCGCGATCGAGCTCGGGCGGCCGCATCGCTGCAGCGAGGCGCTGGCGCTGCATGTGCTCGAGGTGATGGACAAATCGCTCGAATCGGCCACGCTCGGCCGCGCGCTCACGCTCACGACAACCTGCGAACGACCAGCCGCGCTGTCGGCACGGCTGACGTAAGGATCCGCGAGATGAAACTTTCCGTCCAGATCTACAGCCTGCGCAATGCAGGCGACTTCGAGACGCAGCTAAGACTTGCACGTGACGCCGGATTCGAGTGGATCGAAAGTGTCGCCACGCACGGCCTCGCGCCCGGGAAATTTGCGCAGACGCTGACTGATCACGGCCTGAAGCTGTCATCGATGCACGCCAGCCTGGAACTGCTCGAAACCCGTCCGGAGCACGTTGTCGAAGCGTGCAAGGCCACAAACTGCGGACTGGTCGTCATGCCCTGGCTGCCGCGTGGCGAGATTTCAGCAACCGGTGCCGGTTGGGCCGCGATGGGCGAGCGGTTGGCGGGGATAGGAATAACGTTCGCAAAGCACGCGCTGCGCTTCGCGTATCACAACCACGACTTCGAGTTTTTCCGCTACGACGGACGGATGGCGATCGAGTGGCTGTTCGATGCGGCACCGGGCGCGCAACTTGGCTGGGAGGCGGATCTCGGATGGGTGCGCCGCGCCGGCGAGGAGCCGATACGCTGGATCCGCCGTTACGCCGATCGGCTGGTGGCGGTGCATGCAAAGGACATCGCGCCCGATGGCCCGCGCCGCGGCGAAGACGGATGGTGCACGTTGGGCCAGGGCATTGTCGGCTGGGACAGGCTGCTGCCCGCGCTGCGTGAGTATTGCGATCTCTTCATTTTCGAGCACGACAATCCGGTCAACTACCTCGAGACGCTGCAGTCGAGCTTGCAGTTGATGCGCTCGACGCTGCGTTGAATTCGGGTGTACGCCGCGCACGGTTTCCAATACGCGGACCCTGGTGCGCCAGCGCGGACCAAACGAAAGTGCGAAGATCGTCCCGTACGGTCGATGGGTCGCGCACCATGAGCGATTCGGATTTTGCAGCAGCGCGCCAGCTCATGCTGGTCGAGATTGCCGCCACCACGATTTTCACGAGCGCGCAGCTCGGCAAGGCCGCGCTCGATCGCAAGGTGCTGGGCGCGATTGCCAAGGTGCCACGTCACGAGTTCGTCCCCCTCGAACTGCACCCGCACGCTTATGCCAACACCCCGTTGCCGATCGGTTTCGGCAAGACGATCTCACAGCCGTTTATCGTCGCGGCGATGACCGATCTGCTTCAGATCGCGCCGACGGACAAGATCCTCGAGATAGGCACTGGAGCGGGCTATCAGGCGGCGATCCTTGCGGAGCTTGCCGCGCACGTCTACAGCGTCGAAATCATCGAAGAGCTCGCGCAGGGCGCTCGCCGCAGGCTCGCGCGTCAGGGCTACACCAACATCGAGATCAAGGTGGGCGACGGCGGCCGCGGATGGCCGGAACACGCGCCGTTCGACAAGGTGATCGTGACCGCGGCCCCCGATCTGATCCCGCCCGCGCTGCTATACCAGCTCAAAGCCGGCGGCAAGATGATGATCCCCGCAGGTCTTGCAGATGATCAGCAGCTGATCCTGGTCGAGAAGGATGCGAGCGGCAGCATCTCGACGCGCAACGTCATGGCGGTGCGATTCTCGCAGCTCGAGGATCCTCAGGCGGCGGACTAGAACCAACCTCCGCCTCCCGGTTTGCTGGTCTTACCGACTCAATTCAGACGCGGTATGGTGAAATATATGGGCGCCATGCTCCCGTCTGTCTCCCCTCTGAGCGCCATGAAAGCCACATTTGTTGCGGTCGGGCATATCACTTGCTGGCGACGGCGACGCAAGAAAGACACATCCTTCGCGCCAGACTCTTCACTTAGGGGCGTGAAGCCTTTGGGTTCCTGGCTGCGAAACCTGATAGGGGTGACTCATGAAATTCTTGGCGGTCGTTTCCGTCGTATCGAGTTTGCTGCTGGCGGCCTGTGGCAGTGGAGACAGCGCCGGCCCGACCGCGGAGGGACTGTGGATCGGCTCGATGAACAACGGTCGAAGCGTTACCGGGCTCGTGTTCGACGACGGAGCGTTCTATCTCTTCTACTCGACCGCCGGAAACCCGGCTGTGATCGCGGGCGTTGTGCAAGGCAACGGTAACTCGGACAACGGAACCTTTTCGTCGACCAACACCCGTGACTTCAACGTCGAGGGATCCGGCGTCCTGGCGCCGACTTTTTCTGCGAGCTACCAGGCGCGTCAGAGTCTGAACGGAACCATCGGCTACACCACGGGTGGTGCCGTCACCTTCACGAGCACCTTCAACGCCAAGTACGACAACACGCCGTCGCTTGCCGCGCTTGCCGGTACCTTCAGCGGACTGGTTTTCACGACGCATTCCAACGAAAACAGCACCATCGTCATCAGCAGCGCCGGCGCAATCACCGGCACAGGAACGAGCGGCTGCACCGTCACGGGAACCGTCGCGCCGCGGGCACGCGGCAACGCGTTCAACACGTCGCTGACCTTCGGCGGGGCGCCGTGCATTTTCCCCAACCAGACAATGACGGGTGTTGCCTACTTCGATGCGGCGACAAAGCGGGTGTACGTCGCGACGCCGACCGCTGCACGCACCGATGTTGTGTTGTTCCTCGGAACGAAGCCGTAGAACCGCGACGCGAGATTCTTTTCTGAATCCGGGTCGATCAAGCTTGCGCGCGCCAAGCTAGCGGCTTGCGTGCCGACTTGGCCGTACGGCCCCTGAATCACCTCCCTCGCCTCGCCAAGCCGCCTTCTGTGCTGCGGCCTTCGCTGCCGGAGCCGCAACGGAGCAGACACGCTCGTGCTCCGAGGAATAGCCAACGTGCCGCGCCGGTACTGCACTGCATACGGCTCAGGGGCCGGACATCTTCCGTCTTGAAAGGAACTCTCATGCAATTCAGTCGAACCGCCAGCGCACTCATGCTGTTCGCCGCCCTCGGCACCGTCGGGGCGCCCCGGGTCGCAGTGGCGTCCGCACAGAGCTCGCAGTTGGTACCGGGCTCGTACGCGCGCTACCTGATCCACAATGGCCTGCCGCGTGAGATGGCCCTTGCACAGGCGTTGCGGGCCGGCGAAGCTCCGACCCCCGTCGCGTCGTGCGCGTCGCCTGCGCCGCTCGAACTCACTTCGTACGAGGCGTATCAGCGCACCGTGCTCGCCCGGTCGCTGGAAGATATCCTGCGCGAACGCGCGCGCGGTGCCGACTTTGCCGCGCATCCCAGGATGTCCGGCGACGCGAGATGAGTGAGACAACGGCAGAAGGTGCCGTTCAGGTTCGTCTTAGATAACAAGGGACGGCAAAAAGACCTCGGCCAAAATACAGGCCGAGGTGTGCACGTTGAACCAGGCGGCCTCAGCCGCCTGATTGACCCGCAGCGCGCTTGGCCGCCGCCATACGCTCGAGCGCCTGTTTCCCGGCCATCTCGATCTGGCGCTCTTGCGCAGGTGTGGGCTGCTTCGATTCCAGCTCTCCATAGGAGATCAGTCCCAGGCGCTTGGCCTCGAGCGTTTCCGCGACCACTTGCGCGCGCGGCTTGATCGACCGCGCATCGACGAACTTGACGCCCAATTCGCCCGGGATCGGCACCTGGCCCCCTGCTTGCGCGGCTCGCAGATCAGCAGCGACCTCGGCTCGTGCCTTCGAACTGATGAAGTGTTCCTTCTCGAACCCGAACGGATCGACGTCGTCGGCAAGCGCCTGTGCAGAGATCACGAGTGACGCAAGTGCAAAGGTAAAGGTCAACTTGTTCACGATTAGTCCTCTCAATGGATGAAGGGTTGATGGCCATCCATTGCAGATATCTCAATTTGCGGCCTTCTATTCCATCGCTGCGTTGAAAGACGAGATTGCGCGAATCGGAGCTCAATGCATGGAATATCCGCAGCGCCGCGCGAGTCATGCAAGACACAGCTCGACCGACGAGCGTGATCGAAAAGGACTCGACATGACCTCGAAGCAAAGCCACTCGCCATAGGTTCACCGTCCGCCTGAACGACGCCGCAGCGCAATCACCGATGCACTGATGCGCGTCATCGCGTGAGCGCCGAGGCGCTCACGCATCACCGCTTGGTTCCCAGTACGCGCGCTCGCGTAGTGCCGATCGCGCGTGCCCGAACTCGCCACCGACGTTCTTGAATGGAATGACCATGCTCATGAAATCGCTGTCTCGCGAATGCTTTTCGTTGGCACTCGTCTTGAGTCTCACCACCGCTTCCGCCGCGGCCAACGCGGATGAACTGCAGGATGTAAAGACGCAGCTCGATGCCCTTCAACAGCGCCTCGCCGACGTAGAGCGCACCACCAACGCAGGGACGCCGGGCAACGCGGTCACCGGCGGCGCAACCAAAGGGTCGTTCAAGCTGCCTGGCTCCGACACCTCGGTGACACT
>DASQAE010000039.1:0-2802 GCA_035635915.1 Burkholderiaceae bacterium
GCA
This sequence comes from Burkholderiaceae bacterium, assembly GCA_035635915.1. GTDB lineage: Bacteria > Pseudomonadota > Gammaproteobacteria > Burkholderiales > Burkholderiaceae_F > JAKANT01. The sequence goes on from DASQAE010000039.1 coordinate 4, forward strand.
TTGACCCGCACTTGAGGGATCAGACCGAAATGAACGAACAACCGAATGCGAACCTCGAGGCCGAGGAAAAACGTGGCGTCGTTTACGTCGTCGACGACGACGAAGGCGTGCGCGATTCGCTGCAATACCTGCTCGAGGCGAGCCAGTACATGGTGTATACGTTTGCCAGTGCGGAAAACTTCCTGGCGCAGTTCGATCCGCACGCCATCGCAGTGCTGGTGCTCGACGTACGCATGCCGGGAATGAGCGGTCTGCAACTGCAGGAGGAACTGCTCGCGCACAAGGCCGCGCTGCCCATCGTGTTCGTGACCGGACATGGCGATGTGTCGATGGCGGTGTCGACGATGAAAAAAGGAGCGGTCGACTTCATCGAAAAACCCTTCAACCAGGCCGATCTCAAGGCGCTCGTCGACCGCGTGCTGATGCAGGCGCGCGAGCGCGCAGCTGCAGTGGAACACGAGCGGATGAACGCCGCGCTTCTTGCGCGCCTGACTGCGCGTGAGCAGCAGGTGTTGGAGCGCATCGTCGCGGGGCGCCTGAACAAGCAGATCGCGGCAGATCTGGGGATCTCGATCAAGACGGTGGAAGCGCATCGCGCCAACATCATGGACAAGCTCGAAGCAAATACTGTGGCCGACCTCATGCGGGTGGCGTTGCGCAGCGTTGCGCCTGCGGAAGGTTGAGCGCCAACTCATGACTGCACGCACGATCGATGGCAAGGCGCTTGCGGCGCGGATACACGCCGGGATCGCGCGCCGGGTGAAGTCGCTTCAGGACCGCGGAGTCACGCCCGGACTTGCGGTGGTTCTGGTTGGTGACGATCCCGCATCAGCCATTTACGTGCGCAACAAGGTGCGTGCCTGCGAGGCGGCGGGGATTCGATCCTTCTTCATCCCATTGCCCGCCAACACATCGCGCGCGACGCTGCTCGCACGCGTTGCCGAGTTGAATGCCGATCCCGCTGTGCACGGAATTCTGGTGCAACTGCCGTTGCCACGCCATCTCGATGCGCGTGAGATCGTCGACGCGATAGCGTTCGACAAGGACGTCGACGGCTTGAACGCGACCAACGCCGGCCTCACCTTGATTGGACGCCCGCACTTCCGTTCTTGCACGCCGTACGGTGTGATGATGATGCTGGAGTCGATCCCATACCCGGTGCAAGGCTGCGACGCCGTGGTAATCGGCCGCTCCAACATGGTCGGCAAGCCGATGGCGATGCTGCTGCTTGCCGCCAATGCGACCGTGACGATGTGCCACAGCGCGACCCGGGACCTTGCCGCGGTCACTCGCCAGGCGGACGTACTCGTGGCCGCGGCTGGCCGGCGCAACCTCGTGACTGCTGACATGATCAAGCCGGGCGCCGTTGTCATCGATGTCGGCACCAATCGCACCCCCGAGGGCAAACTCGCTGGTGATGTCGACTTTGCGGGCGTGCGCGAAGTCGCCGGGTGGATCTCGCCGGTGCCCGGCGGCGTCGGCCCAATGACCGTCGCGATGCTGCTGGTCAACACCGTCGAGGCGGCCGAGCGCTCGATCGGTGCCACTTCACAAGCGCCCTTGCTCGCGGAAAACGACCCGTCGGCCGCGGTCGCCGAACCACATTAACAACCACATTAACTCAACTGAAGATCGTCGCCATGCCTTTCGATACCAACACCAATCCACTGCTGGACTTCAGCGGCCTTCCGCGCTTCGATGCAATTCGACCCGTGCACATCACGCCGGCAGTCGATGCGCTGCTCGCCGAATGCCGCGCCGCCGTCGCGAACGTAACCGATCCGAAAACCGCTGCAAGTTGGGATTCGATCGTCGAGCCGCTTGACGATGCGATGGAACGCCTCGGCAGGGCCTGGGGCAACGTTTCGCATCTCAACGCGGTCATGGATGCGCCCGATCTGCGCGAGCAATACAACGCCAACCTGCCCAAGCTGACATCGTTCTGGACCGAACTGTCGCAGAACGAGGCACTGTACGCACGCTACAAGGATCTGGCTGCGCGCCCGGATTTCGAGTCGTGGACCGCCGCCCGCCGCAAGGTGCTCAGCAACGAACTGCGCGATTTTCGCCTGGGAGGTGCGGAACTGCCGGCGCACAAGAAAGCACGTTTGAAAAACGTACGCGAACGTGCTGCCCAGCTTTCCACACGCTTCGCCGAAAACGTGCTCGACGCGACCAACGCATTCGAGCTGTTCATCGACGACGCCAGCAAGCTGGCCGGCTTGCCGGACGACGCGCTGGAGATGTTGCGCGAGGCCGCAGCTGAAGACGGTCGCGACGGCTACAAGATCACGTTGCACTCACCGAGCTACACACCGGTATTGCAATATGCGGATGACCGTGCACTGCGCGCGCTCGTCCATCGCGCCTCGCACACGCGAGCAAGTGAGCTCGGAAAGCCGGAGTGGGATAACAGCGGCCCCGTGATCGAGTTGCTTCGCTTGCGCCGCGAGGCCGCAAACCTGCTCGGATACCGCAGCTACGCAGAGCTCTCGCTCGAACCGAAGATGGCCTCTTCGCCGGACGAAGTGTTGGTGTTCCTGCGTGACCTTGCACGCCGATCGAAGCCGTACGCGGAACGGGATATGGCGGAGTTGCGCGAGTTTGCTGCGCGTGAACTCGGGCTGGCTGCGGTAGAGGCGTGGGACGTTCCTTATGCCAGCGAGAAGTTGCGCCAGCGCCGCTACGCCTATTCCGAGCAGGAGCTCAAGCAGTACTTCCCCGAGCACCGCGTGCTCGCTGGTCTGTTCAAGGTCATCGAAACCCTGTTTTCCGTCGTCGTGCGTCCCGACCGGGGAC
>DASQAE010000040.1:0-2421 GCA_035635915.1 Burkholderiaceae bacterium
GATCAACCCCGCGATCACCGGCGAGACCGAAAACGGCAAGTCGATCAGCGTGAGCAGCACCTGCTTGCCGCGGAAGTCGAACTTGGCGATCGCCCAAGCCGCTGCAATGCCGAACACCAGGTTCAGTGGTACCGCGACCCCCGCTGAAATCAGGGTCAGCTCGATCGACGCCAGCGCGTCGGATTCGCTGATCGCGGCCAGGTAGACATCGATGCCCTTCTTGAAGGCCTCGGCGAACACGGTTGCGAGCGGCACGAACAGGAACAGAACCAGGAACGCGAGCGCGACGCCGATGAGCAGCCGGCGCACCCACGCGGATTCCGCGGTCGCCGCGAGTGCTTTGCGCGGTGGTACCGCGACCGGGAGAGTCGCACCTGGGAGCGCCAGCGGGGTCGAGCTCATCGCGCACTCCGCTCAAAGGCCGCCGGTACGGCGGCGCGACCACGCCTGCAGCAGATTGATCGCCAGAAGCAGCACGAACGCGATCACCAACATAACCACCGCGATCGCGGTGGCGCCGGCGTAGTCGTACTGCTCCAGCTTGGTGATGATAAGAAGCGGCGTGATTTCGCTCACCATCGGCAGGTTGCCGGCAATGAAGATGACCGAGCCGTATTCACCTAACGCGCGCGCGAACGCAAGCGCAAAACCGGTGAGCAGGGCCGGTGTGACGATCGGAAAGATGACGCGCAGGAAGGTCTGCCAGCGCGTAGCGCCAAGCGTTGCAGCCACCTCCTCCAACTCGCGGTTCACGTCCTCGAACACCGGCTGCAGCGTGCGCACCACGAACGGCAAACCGATGAACACCAGGGCAACGAACACGCCGAGCGGCGTGAAGCTCACCTTGAACGGCAGCCACTGGCCGATCCATCCGTTCTTGGCGTAAATCGCCGTGAGCGCAATGCCCGCTACCGCCGTTGGCAAGGCAAACGGCAGATCGACCAGCGCATCGACCACGCGCTTGCCCGGAAACGGATAACGCACCAATACCCAGGCGACGATCAGGCCGAAGATGGCGTTGACCAACGCGGCGGCGAACGAGGCACCAAACGTCAAGCGGTACGAGGCCACGACGCGTGGCGACGTCACGGTGTCCCAGAACTGCGGCCAGGTGAGTGCGAACGTCCGCAGGAAAGCGGCCGACAGTGGAATCAGAACGATGCAGCTCAGGTAAAGCAGCGCGAAGCCGAGCGCCAGGTCAAAACCGGGCAGGACGTTATGGCGCCTGAGCAGCGTGCGTGACAGCAGCATCGCGAGCAACTTGATGGATCAAGCGCTCGATGCTAGGTACGCAAATATTTCCGCGGAACGAAACGTTCCACGCATGCTTATGCGAAAAACGATGAAGCCTGTGCGGCCGGCCTCATCGCCCCTGCCCTGTATGGGCTTGCCGTTAATGGCGCGCGAAAATCTGGTCGAACACGCCTCCATCGGCGAAGTGCGTCTTCTGCGCCTTGGTCCAGCCGCCGAACGCCTCGTCGATGGTAAAGAGCTTCACCTGCGGAAACTGCTTTGCGTATTTGGCGGCGGCAGTGGGATCGATGGGCCGGTAGTAGTTGCGGCCCGCGATGTCCTGCCCCTCGGGCGAGTACAAGTAGTCGAGATAAGCCTGCGCAACCGGGCGCGTGCCCTTTTTGTCGACCACCTTGTCGACGACCGTCACCGGCGGTTCGGCCAGGATCGACACCGACGGCACAACGATCTCAAATTTGTCCGGGCCCAGTTCCTTCAGTGCCAGCAGCGCTTCGTTCTCCCACGCAAGCAGCACGTCGCCGAGGCCGCGTTCGACGAACGTAGTGGTCGCTCCGCGCGCGCCGGAGTCAAGCACCGGAACGTTCTTCAACAGCGCGGTGAGAAATTCCTTCGCTTTCTCATCGGAGCCGTACTTCTTCTGCGCATACCCCCATGCCGCGAGGTAATTCCAGCGCGCGCCGCCCGACGTCTTGGGGTTGGGCGTGATCACCTGGATGCCGGGCTTGACGAGGTCATCCCAGTCCTTGATCACCTTCGGATTGCCTTTGCGCACCAGGAACACGATGGTCGAGGTGTACGGCGCGCTGTTGTGCTTGAGCCGCTTCTGCCAGTCGCCGGGGATGAGCTTGCCTCGTTCGGCAATCTCGTCGATGTCGTAGGCGAGAGCCAGTGTCACGACATCGGCGTCCAGACCGTCGATCACCGAACGTGCCTGCTTGCCGGAGCCGCCGTGCGACTGCTTGATCGAAACGTTGTCGCCGGTTTTCGCTTTCCACTGTTTTGCGAAGGCGGCGTTGAAGTCCTGATACAGCTCGCGGGTCGGGTCGTAGGAGACGTTGAGCAGCGTGACGTCCTTGGCGCCGGCCAAACCTGCGGCGCCTGCGAGCGCGATCGAGAACACGGCGGTCAGCGCAGCGCGGCGCGGCAAACGAAATGCAGACATGCGAA